>NZ_JAJSPA010000089.1:0-1324 GCF_021282295.1 Halomonas sp. G15
TCAGGCGGGTATCGCAATAATCGACACTCGTCACCGCGTAGCTCATTGAGCGTGTCCGAGGGCAAGACATGATAGAGGCGTGTTCCGGTTTCCTTCCAGAACTGATTGGCTTGCTTCAGGTCGCCGCCGAAGGCCGATTGTATTAGCTCATGATCTACGAAAGATTTTACAGGTGCAGAAAGAAAAAGCCCATCCACGAAGGATGGGCAACTGATGAATCGCATTGCGAGTCTCCTTTACCGGATAGGCAAAGGAATAATATATGCTTCACCTACGAAACATTACATCACTAAGATCTCGCAAAAATAGGTTCTTCCTCAAACCTTAGCTTCACGATAGCCTTTCACACTATGCAACATTCTAACAACAAACACTAAGAACAATCCGACCATGCCGCCCAGCACAAGTGACAGCGCCAATATCAGAGCCTTTCTTGGAGAGTCCGGCTGGCTTGGCTGATACGCCCAGTGAATGACTTCCGCAACTCTAATATCATCCACATTTACAATATTTGCCCGCATCATGATATTCTCTTGCACCATTTTATTATACTCTTCCACAAAAGGAGAGTTTTCTTTCCTCTGCTCAAGTGCCTCAATCTGCCTATTGTTTCTCACCTCTTCAATTTGCTTCTCGATACGAATTATCTCAGCATTCTTTACATCATTTTCGAGGTTGCTCTCGACGACTTCCCTCTCTGAACTGAGGGCGTCTGTCCCCATGAAATAGAGAGGAAGACCGCTTTGCGAATTTATTCCAGTATATATAATATCTCGTTCAGAAGACTGCCCACCCAAGTCGATAGGGGTTGTAGGCTTTTCTATCCCCATCATGCTTGCAATACGTTCGGCTTCCTCGAGATCACGAATCCGCTTCTCTCGAAAAGACTTAATAGCTTTCTTTTCAGCATTTAGGCTATCAACAAGCTCCTTAATCTTTATCTCATCCGCTTCTCGCATACGAGTTATTCTAGCATCTACATCAGCTTCGTATGCATCAATCTGAGCATCCATCCTTTTTTCATTTCTTGCTATAGAGTTATCAAGCGCCTGCTCAGCCCTACCTACCAGAGCTTCCTTATAATCAGAAACAGACCATGAATAATAGTCATTAACAAGCTCTGGACCTTGCATTCCCTCGCTGTAGCTCAGCGAAATCAACCTATCGACACTAGCAGGATCTTCTTCACCCTCTCCCTCTTGTGAAGAAGAAACAGAGAAATTGGCAAAAAACAGCCTTCTCACCTTCTCCACTGCATCTTCTTCACCTGCACCTACATCGAAATAATCGAATAGCTCAACCCTAGTTTCTTCTGACTCTTCCA
>NZ_JAJSPA010000090.1:0-1242 GCF_021282295.1 Halomonas sp. G15
CAGGGAAAACGCATGAAAAACCCTACACCGCGAGAATGTCTGCGAGGTAGGTCTCATCCAGCGCGGCTTTCTTCTGCTTTCGCCGAATACCGCCTTTGAAACGGGTCTCCCCTTTCAGGTAATTCAAGGCGATATGACGCATCCTGGCGAGGTTTTCCGCCGCCTGTCCTCGGTGAATTTTGCAGGCGTCCTCGCGGAGCGCCACGTCCAGAGACCAGTGGAGTTTATTCTCCACGAACCAATGCTGGCGAGCCGCTTCGGCGAGCTTCTTGGCGCTCAGATCGGCAGAGCTGATGTAGTAACGGATCATCGGGGCTTCTGGCACCTCATCGCCTTCCTGGCGGAAACTCATCACCACGCCTACCGATTTCAGTCCCGGCCATTCATAGCTAAGATCCTGAAATTCCTCAGTAACCTCGCTGACAATATGGTATCTGGTCTCTTGCCGGCCCCGGTTCTTCTCATCCGTGACATAGGCGTCACCCTCGAAGCTGGCCACTTTGGCCATGGGAAATGCGGCTTCGAAGGCATCCGCTAAGGCCGGCTGATTGTCCTTCACGGACAGCAGGTAGTCGGCACCCTTCTGCAGGATCTGAGTGGCGATCTTCTTCTGACACCCCATGGCATCGATCGTCACCAGACAGCCTTGC
Organism: Halomonas sp. G15; assembly: GCF_021282295.1. NCBI lineage: Bacteria > Pseudomonadati > Pseudomonadota > Gammaproteobacteria > Oceanospirillales > Halomonadaceae > Halomonas > Halomonas sp. G15. The sequence goes on from NZ_JAJSPA010000090.1 coordinate 651, forward strand.
AGGTTGAGAAGCTTGAGCAGCTCGGGAATCGCCGTAATCTCGTTGGATTTCTCCGCCGTCTTGACCTGGCCCAGCACCACGCCATTCGCTGCACTGAAGGCACTGACCATGTGTATCGCCCCTTTGCCCTTCCCTCGGCAGTACGATCCACGCAGCGTCTTGCCATCGATGGCCACCACCGCGCCCTCCGTCACATCGTGACAGGCCTTCATCCACTCGGCGAATGCGCTTTGCAGCTGCTCAGCGTTCACCAGGGCCATGACCCTGGCCAAGGTGTCATGGCTGGGCACGCCAGCCTCAAAATCGCCGTACTGGCGCAGAAAATCGAGCTTTGCGTGGCCAAAATCCTCTATCTCGTCCCAACCCTCTGCACCACAGATCACCGCGCAGACCGTCAAGAACAGGATATCCGACAGCTGATGCTGCACTTTCCAAGCCTGACGGAAGTCGGGAACGATCGATAAATGGTGCATAAGGGACGGTGTAAGCATCGGGTCATCCATGAGCAAAAGCCGTTAGATGACCACATTAGCTCCTACTGGTAAAGCGCTACGAAGCCCGTCGTAGAGCGGTTTTTCATGCGTTTTCCCTG
>NZ_JAJSPA010000091.1:0-1229 GCF_021282295.1 Halomonas sp. G15
TAGGGAACCACTGATCAATTCGGTTTCGAGCGACTGAGGAACTCAGAGTGACTCAATCACCGCGTCGGCGATCAATTTCCGACCACCTCATGTGGTCTGTTTTCCCTGGCAGCCAGGTTATCTGGCTGTCAGGCCAGATTCAGGGCGTAATGGCCCCGTCAATTTGGCCCTCGCATCGTGTCGACAGCACCAGGTTGGCCAGCCCGAACAAGCTGAAGAGTTGCGCCTGGTTCTTGGCCAACCCCTTGTAGCGCACCTTCCGGTAGCCAAAGAGGTTCTTGATGACATGAAACGGGTGCTCGACCTTGGCGCGGATGCTGGCCTTGGCCTTCTCGATCGCCAGCAGCATCGTTTTCATTGGGCTGTCGTCCATCTTCTTGATGGCGCCGCGTTTGGCAGCCACATAGCACTTGGAATCCGGGGCATCCTTCTCTTCGCCGAGATGCTTCCACATGCCGGTGTAGCCCGCGTCGCCATATACCCGTTTGTCATCCTCCCGGACCAGAGCGCCGGCCATGGTGACATCGGCGACGTTGGCCGAGGTCGCGGCGACACTGTGAGTCAGTCCGGTGACGGCATCGACGCCGATATGGGCCTTCATCCCGAAGTACCACTGGTTGCCCTTCTTGGTCTGTTTCATCTCCGGGTCGCGCTGCTTGGCCTTGTTCTTGGTGGAAGGGGCGGCTGCCACGATGGTGGCGTCGACGATCGTGCCCTCGCGCATGAACAGCCCTTTCTCGGCCAGATGCGCATTGATCTCCTCGAAAATTCGCTGGGTCAGCGCATGCTTCTCCAGCAGATGACGGAAGCGCAGCAGCGTGGTCGCGTCCGGCACGCTCTCAATGGCCAAATCGATACCCACGAAGTCGCGCATCGCCTGGCTATCGTAGATGGCATCTTCAAGTGCCTCGTCGGCGAGCGCATACCACTGTTGCAGGAAGTAGATCCGCAGCATGCGCTCCAGGCCGATAGGCGGACGGCCGCGCTTGCCCGCTGAATTCGGGAAGTAAGACGGCGACAGCGCTTCGATGAGCCGTTGCCAAGGCACCAGCGCCTCCATCTGGGCCAGGAACCGCTCGCGGCGGGTTACCTTCTTCTTGTTCTGGTGCTCAGCCTGGGCGAAAGAGATCTGCTTCATCGGATGGCTCGGTCAGGTGGTGACAGGGTAGCCAGATTTTACCCCGCCGACTGCTGTCAGGCAGCTGTGGCGGGATTTATGCAGTGTTTCC
>NZ_JAJSPA010000092.1:0-1065 GCF_021282295.1 Halomonas sp. G15
GAACCGAGGCTTCTTACACACACGATTACATAGTGTGTAGAAAATTCGGGGGAAATAAAGCCCTGAAAAAGCAGGGCTTTATTTCACTCACTCACTCATTTACACATATTCTGCTATAAAGAACTTCTAGTGTGAGGAAGGAAAGCGCGAGGGGCGCTAGCGCCTCTGCTTAACAGGCTAAATATAACACGCTGTATTTGACGTATGGCTACCGTCTTGCGCGCATACCGCTATCGCTTCACCCCAACCCCCGAGCAGGCAGACCAGCTGGCTCGGACGTTCGGTTGCGTGCGGTACGTCTATAATCACTTTCTGCGCGAACGTACGGATGCCTGGTTCGAGCCCCTCGATCAAGGCTTCGAACTCGGCATGGCTGAGCGTGATCGCCTGGCCGGCGGTGGGCGACAGGGTAGCGAAGCGCCCGCGCTCCAGTCGTTTGCTCCACACGCAGTAGCCACCGGCCTGGAAGTACAGGCACTTGAGCTGGGTGCGCCGCCGGTTGATGAAGATGAAACCGTGCCCGCTCAGCGGATTCTGGCCCAGCTGTCGGCGTACCAGGGCGCCCAGTCCATCATACGAGCAACGCATGTCGGTGGCTGGGTGCCGAGGCCTGTGGATTCTGCGCCCGGCCCAGAGTTTACTCTGTGACTGCTCCCCACCTTTGACGTGATGTTTTGACCTGCCCGTCGTGAATGCTCCCCGCATCATGCGGAGCATGGATGCGGGGCTTCTGCTGGTGATCATCGGCGTCACGGAGCAGGGCCGCAAGGAACTGGTGGCCGTCGAGGACGTCCTTCCTGGAGCTGCCGAAGGAAGAGGATACGTATCTTCAGGAGCGCTCCGTCGTCGTGGGGGACGCCCACTCACCACCGTCCTGACTGAGCAGTTCCGGCACCTGATAGCGCGTGCTTCGGCCACCTCCGGGAAGCTTCACCAAACAACCCTTCTCGACCAGCCCAGCGAGGTGACGGGTGGCGGTTGCCTTACTGACCTTGGCGACTTTCTGGTACTGCGACGCACTGATACCGTGTTCGAAGCCTCTCTCACCGCCATCCAGCAGGCGGT
>NZ_JAJSPA010000093.1:0-981 GCF_021282295.1 Halomonas sp. G15
GTCAGTTCGTCTCGTCTCTCGGCCTTGAGGATCCGGATTTGCCTGAATCCTCAGCCTACTGACTTTCACCAGGACTACCAACGCCTGGCTCACCTAGCCTTCTCCGTCCCCCCATCGCAATACAGTGAGGTACGGGAATATTAACCCGTTTCCCATCGACTACGCCTTTCGGCCTCGCCTTAGGGGCCGACTCACTCTGCTCCGATTAGCGTCGAACAGAAACCCTTGGTCTTCCGGCGGGGGAGTTTTTCACTCCCCTTGTCGTTACTCATGTCAGCATTCGCACTCGTGATACCTCCAGCAGACCTCTCGATCTCCCTTCATCGGCTTACACGACGCTCCTCTACCGCTCGTCATTCGACGAACCCGTAGCTTCGGTACCTGGTTTGAGCCCCGTTATATCTTCCGCGCAGGCCGACTCGACTAGTGAGCTATTACGCTTTCTTTAAAGGATGGCTGCTTCTAAGCCAACCTCCTAGCTGTCTGAGCCTTCCCACATCGTTTCCCACTTAACCAGGATTTCGGGACCTTAGCTGACGGTCTGGGTTGTTTCCCTTTTCACAACGGACGTTAGCACCCGCTGTGTGTCTCCCACGCGTCACTCACCGGTATTCGGAGTTTGCCTCGGGTTGGTAAGTCGGGATGACCCCCTAGCCGAAACAGTGCTCTACCCCCGGCGGTGCTACGTGAGGCGCTACCTAAATAGCTTTCGAGGAGAACCAGCTATCTCCGGGCTTGATTAGCCTTTCACTCCGATCCACAAGTCATCCAAATCTTTTTCAACAGATCCTGGTTCGGTCCTCCAGTTGATGTTACTCAACCTTCAACCTGCTCATGGATAGATCGCCCGGTTTCGGGTCTATTCCCAGCGACTGGTCGCCCAGTTAAGACTCGGTTTCCCTACGCCTCCCCTATACGGTTAAGCTCGCCACTGAAAATAAGTCGCTGACCCATTATACAAAAGGTACGCGGTCACAGAAC
>NZ_JAJSPA010000094.1:0-903 GCF_021282295.1 Halomonas sp. G15
TGCCACGCGGGCTCAGCTTGGGACAGGTCGCCTTCTTGAGAATGCGGGTCGTAGAAACCGGTGACGCGGTTTGCTTATCCTCTGACGTCGGGTCGACGGGTGACGACGGTTGTGGCGCCTTGGCCTTGCGTTGGGTGGCGGCAGTGGCAGCAGGCTTACGCTTTGTACGAGATGTCATACAGGGATCTCCAGGGTTCACGCACACGAAACCACGCCGATCACTACCAATTTGGCGGCAGCGAGGCGTGAGGAAGGGATTTAGTAAGGAAAGGTCGGTAAGACGGGTAATCGAGGGTCTATGGGCCCAAAATCGGGTTGAGCCGGTTACTTCCGAGCACGGCGGCGCATCTCCGGGGTGACGTAGGAATCCAGCATCTTGAGGACACTCATCACGACGGCCAGGTCATCGACAAAGCCACCGGGCAACATATCGGGCATCAAGTCCACCGGACTGATCAGATAACCGAGCGCACCGACAGCAGCCGTCTTGAGCGCAACGGGCACACTGGGATCTTGCATCACGTACCAGAGTAACTTGGCGTAGTAGATGAGATCACGGTAGGTTCCAGGGAGTGACTTCACCTTCTTCCAGAAGGCTCGATTGGAAAAGTGCTTGGCGTAGCCTTGATAGCGGAAGTTAATCATCGGCCTGCCTGGCAAGTTCGTTGAGGACCGAACAGGCACTGTGCCGAGGAAAAAGCACATAGACGCCGCCGCCATCATCCTGGGTGACGACCAGCAGCAAGTAGTAGTCATCAGGGCCCTTGAGAATGAATTCAGGCGGGTATCGCAATAATCGACACTCGTCACCGCGTAGCTCATTGAGCGTGTCCGAGGGCAAGACATGATAGAGGCGTGTTCCGGTTTCCTTCCAGAACTGATTGGCTTGCTTCAGGTCGCCGC
>NZ_JAJSPA010000095.1:0-864 GCF_021282295.1 Halomonas sp. G15
CGCGCTGCAGCCACTGCCCAGCCGGCCCGGTACCGACTACAGCGAGGTGACGGTGCGCGTCACTACCTCCAGCACCATCCAGGTGCGCAAGGTGCTCTACTCGGTGCCGTCCCGGCTGATCGGCGAGCGGCTGCGTGTACACCTCTACGACGACCGCTTGGTGCTGCATCACGCACAGCAGGAGTTGCTGACGCTGCGACGGCTACATGCCACGCCGGAAAGCGGCCGGCTGCGGCTCATCGACTACCGCCATGTGATCGGCTGGCTGGTCCGCAAGCCCCGGGCGCTGGCAGGGCTGACGTTCCGCGACGAGCTGCTGCCGAGCGCGGCGTGGCGCGAGCTGTACGCCCGGCTGATCGCCGCCTTGCCGGTCGCCGAGGCCTGCAAGCGCATCGTTGGCGCCTTGGCGCTGGCCGCCGAGCAGGACCAGACCGAGGCGATCGCCAGTTACTGGCTGGGCGCCCTGGCGCGCGGGAAGAGCCCGACGCTGGCCGAGCTCCAGGCCCGCTTCGCCGCCACGCCGAGCGCCACGATGGCGTTCCCCCAGGTGACCCAGCATGACATCGCCAGCTACAACCACCTGGTGCCCAGCGTGCCGACCACGGAGGTGCGCTGCCATGCCTGATGCCCAGACGTTACCGCTGCTGCTGCGACAGCTCCGCCTGCCCACCATGGCCGCCTGTTGGCCCCAGCTGGAGACCCGCGCCCGAGCCGAGAACTGGAGCCTGCCACAAACGCTGGCCGCCCTATGCGAGCACGAGCTGGCCGAGCGTGAGCGACGCCGGCTGGCCCGGCACCTCAAGGAGGCCCGGCTGCCGGTGGGCAAGACGCTGGAGTCCTTCGAGTTCGACGCCATCGCGGCCG
>NZ_JAJSPA010000096.1:0-828 GCF_021282295.1 Halomonas sp. G15
CCACCCAGGTGCGCCTGGGGATGATCCCGTATTACATGTTCGTGGAGCGCGATACCGGCGCCCGCCACTACTTCGAGGTGCCGCTGGTCAAGGCGTGGGAGATCTACCGCGAGGCGATGAAGCAGGTACCGGGCCTGGCGCGTACGGCTCGTGGGCCGTCGATGTCCGCCGATCCGGGCAAGGTGGAGATCCAGGGGGTGACGGAGATCCAGGGCGAGAAGGTCTTCGTGCTGCGTTTCATCCAGGGGCGCGACAGCGACTGGGTGCAGCGTCCCTTCTTCGCCAAGTACGATGAGGCTGCCACCTGGCTCAACCACCTGGAACCGGCGCTGGGGGAGAGCGAGTTCTTCTTCGAGGCTGAGTTTGCCGCCATGAAGGACGAGAAGCAGGCGTTGATCATGAAGGCGTCGTGAGGCTCCTATCGCTCGATCCCTGACCTCTAAGTACCACATGCCCCCTTGGCTTTCCCAACGGGGGCATTTTGCATTCTGCTGCTTCAGAAGGAAGGCAGGCTGTTTCCGAGGTGGCAGGCCTTTGGTATCATAGCGTGATAATTAATTATTATTAAGCTAATAAAGCGCAGGAAGCTAAATTAATGTCAGCTAAAGATAGTGAAAAAATACTTAAGGCGGCATTTTTAATGCCGTTTCTTTTGGTTGTTCCAGGGTTGGTTCTTATATTTAAAAAGATGTGGCGAGGGTTTCTTTTTCTAGTGGCCCTTTCTTTGGTTGTTGCGTACTTGCTTTACTCTATGAGGAGCGAGTTTGATGTCGAGGTTTGGGTGCTTGCCTTTTTTATAGTGCAAGCATTTTCTTTTTCAATTGTTTT
>NZ_JAJSPA010000097.1:0-813 GCF_021282295.1 Halomonas sp. G15
TCGCCCAGCAGGCGAACATCTGGCACGACGACACCACTGACGGTGACGACATCGAGACCCTGCTGCTGGAGGCCGGCACGCTGCTGCTCGAGCAGACCGTGACCGATGCCGACGGCGACAGTGACACTGCTGCGTTCGACCTGGGGGCCGCGGGTGCCTTCACCATCGAGGACGATGGCCCTGAAATCGCACCGCAATCTTTTGGCTCTATACAAGATGGCCAGACATCTAGCGATATTTCACTTGAAAGCCTGTTCGGGACTGATGGTGCGGGAGGTATCACTTTTGATGCATCAATCAATGGCACCGCGGTCACACAGGACGGTCAACAGGTGCTCCTCGATGGAGAAGCACTGACTTGGTCTCTGAGCGGTGATGTACTGACTGCCACAACTGCGTCCAATGTTGATGCCGTTACCATCACGCTGAACGAGGCAGATGGTGACTATGACATTAGTGTTGCGGAAGGCACTTTTTACCTTGAGGGTGATAGAGAGACATTTGATATTGCTAGTTTGAGTGGTAGTAATGCAGAAGCTTGGGCTGCTCAGACGGATGGTATTGATATCTTGATTGTGTCGGAAGGCACGTCTACAAACACTAGCAGTGCTGGGGGTGTTGGTTATGTCGGTGCGGGTAGCAACTGGATTGATTCGGGAACGTCAGAGTCAACCACTTTCTACTTCGTAACTATTCAGCACCGGTTGGCTGAGTCGGGGCTTCTTGCTGCATGAAGGCTGGCACCTCCCCCGCAAACAGTTGCTCCAGTGCGGTATGCGCCGCTACCCCTTGCTTGACGGCGGTCGAGAGAAA
>NZ_JAJSPA010000098.1:0-712 GCF_021282295.1 Halomonas sp. G15
TCTCGAAGGAGACGGCCTGTCCCAGGGTCAGGCGGCTCAACACCTCCATCTCCTGACGGGCCTGGAGTTCGTCGATACGGCGGCAGATAAGCTCGTTGAGCGCCAGGAGCTGGTCGAGGCTCATGTCATCGATACGCATGGGGAACCGGATCTCGTGCATCGGGAAAGGCGCCACCTTGCCCGATGCGCCGGCGGGTGTCGATTCAGCGCTCGATGTCGGAGCGCAGCGGCGCGTCGGCGAACAGGGCCTTCCAGCGACGCGGTGTCAGCTCGTCGACCCGTGAGGCGGGGTGAAGCGCCACGCGTTGGAGGACATCGACCAGATAGGTGTAGGGGTCGACGCCCTGCAGCCGGCAGGTGGTCAGCAGGCTCTGCACGATGCCAACGTGCTCGGCGCCGACCTCGCTCCAACAGAACATCCAGTTTTTCTTACCCATGGGAATGCAGCGCAGGCCACGCTCCAGGTGGTTGGTGTCGATCGGCACGTCGGGATCGGACAGAAATACCTCCAGGCTCCGCTGTCGCTTCAGCGCGTACTCCACGGCTTGGCGCAGCGGGTGGCGAGGTTCCAGGTCCTCCCGTTGAAGCTGGTGGTCACACCATCGCCAGAAGTCGCGCACCTGGGGCTCGCTGTAGGTGGTGCGTGCCTTGAGCTTGTCGGGTCCTTCGCGGCCTTTCTCACGGATCCAGGTCTCGGTCTTGTAGAGCCCAG
>NZ_JAJSPA010000009.1:0-103391 GCF_021282295.1 Halomonas sp. G15
CACCCGGCCCATGGCACCCCCTTCGACATAACGCTAACGGCCCCCGCCCACCTAGTGGTGGACGGGGGCCGAAGGAACCTCCCTGGGGAGGGTACAACGCTCTGTAGCGCGATACTTCAGCCCTTGGCGACCAGCGCCAGGGCGTCATTCAGGGTCTTGCTGGGACGCATGACCGCACGGGCCAGTTCGGCGTCGGCATGGTAGTAACCCTTGATATCCACCGGCTGTCCCTGAACACCATTCAGCTCCTCGAGGATGGTCGCCTCGTTGGCCTCCAGGGTTTCGGCCAGACGCCCGAACAGCGCCTTGAGGTCGGCATCCTCGTCCTGGGCGGCCAACGCCTCTGCCCAGTACAGTGCCAGGTAGAAGTGGCTGCCGCGGTTGTCGATCTCGCCGACCTTGCGCGACGGCGACTTGTTCTCCTCGAGGAAGCGGCCGGTGGCCTTGTCCAGCGCATCCGCCAGCAGGGTAGCGCGCGTGTTGCCGAAGGTCTTGGCGAGATGCTCCAGGGAGGCGGTCATGGCCAGGAACTCGCCGAGGCTGTCCCAGCGCAGGTGGTTCTCCTCGAGCAGCTGCTGCACGTGCTTGGGCGCCGAGCCGCCGGCACCGGTCTCGAACAGGCCGCCACCCTCCATCAGGGGCACGATGGAGAGCATCTTGGCACTGGTACCGAGCTCGAGGATCGGGAACAGGTCGGTGAGGTAATCACGCAGGATGTTGCCGGTCACCGAGATGGTGTCGAGGCCACGGATCACACGCTCCAGGGTGTAACGCATGGCACGAACCTGGGACATGATCTGGATATCCAGGCCCTCGGTGTCGTGGTCCTTGAGGTAGGTGCGGACCTTCTTGATCAGCTCATTCTCATGGGGGCGATAGGGGTCGAGCCAGAACACCGCCGGCATGCCGGAGTCGCGGCAACGGTTCACGGCAAGCTTGACCCAGTCGCGGATCGGCGCGTCCTTGACCTGGCACATCCGCCAGATATCGCCCTCCTCGACATTCTGGGTGAGCAGCACCTCGCCGGTTTCCAGATCGGTGATATTGGCCACGCCCGCCTCCGGCACCTCGAAGGTCTTGTCGTGGGAGCCGTACTCCTCGGCCTTCTGGGCCATCAGACCGACGTTGGGCACGGTGCCCATGGTGGCGGGATCGAAGGCGCCATGCCACTTGCAGAAGTTGATCATCTCCTGGTAGATGCGGGCGAAGGTGGACTCCGGCATCACTGCCTTGACGTCCTTCATGCGGCCATCGGCGCCGTACATCTTGCCGCCGGCTCGGATCATGGCCGGCATCGAGGCGTCGACGATCACGTCGCTGGGCGAGTGGAAGTTGGTGATGCCCCGTGCCGAGTCCACCATGGCCAGCTCCGGGCGCTCATCGTGGCAGGCGTGCAGGTCGCGGACGATCTCGTCACGCTGAGCCTCGGGCAGGGTATCAAGCTTCTCGTAGAGGTTGGCGATACCGTTGTTGACGTCGACGCCCAGCTCATCGAACAGCGCGCCATGCTTCTCGAAGGCCTCCTTGTAGAAGATCCTGACGCAGTGGCCGAACACGATGGGGTGCGAGACCTTCATCATCGTTGCCTTGACGTGCAGCGAGAACATCACGCCGGTCTTGCGCGCGTCCTCGATCTCCCGCTCGTAGAAGGCCAGCAGCGCTTTCTTGCTCATGAACATGCTGTCGATGACTTCGCCTTCCTGCAGCTCGACACGGGGCTTGAGCACCCGGGTCTCGCCGCTGGCGGTAATCAATTCCATCTTCACGTTGCGCGGCCGATCCAGGGTCATCGACTTCTCGCCATCGTAGAAGTCGCCCTCATGCATGTGGGAGACGTGGCTGCGAGAGGCCTGGCTCCACTCCCCCATGTGGTGGGGATACTTGCGGGCATACTCCTTGACGGCCCGGGGTGCGCGGCGGTCGGAGTTACCCTCGCGCAGCACCGGGTTCACGGCGCTACCCATGACCTTGCTGTAGCGCGCCTTGACGTCCTTCTCCTGCTCATTGCTCGGCTCATCCGGGTAGTCCGGCAGAGCGTAGCCCTGGCCCTGCAGCTCCTTGATGGCGGCGCGCAGCTGCGGCATGGACGCACTGATGTTGGGCAGCTTGATGATGTTGGCTTCCGGCGTCTTGGCCAGGGCACCCAGCTCGGCCAGGTGATCCTCGACGCGCTGCTCGTCGGTCAGGTAATCGGGAAACTGGGAGAGAATACGCGCCGCCAGGGAGATGTCCCGAGTCTCGACCTCGACGCCGGCGGCGTCGGTGAAGGCGTCGATGACCGGCAGCAGCGAATGGGTCGCCAGCGCAGGCGCTTCGTCGGTGAACGTGTAGATAATCTTCGGCGTTTTTGACATGTTGGCGTTGATCTCTCTGGTCGCTGCGGTAGCAAGAAACGGGTTCGCTAGCGCGCTCACGATGACTGGAACGGGGACCCCGGCGTGCTCTCCCCAGGTTGTGATCCGGCGGGGATGCGCTCGGCACCGCGCCGCTGGCGGAGTCTCGGCAGGCCTTGTAATGACGATGCACTGCCGGCAAGCGGGCGCATTATACCAGCCACCCCGCCCCGGCGTATGCGCAATAAGGCTGACGCGCCCCTGCCATCCCACCCGGCTTGCCGGTAAGCTTGCCCCATGAGCAACCTCTATCTGCTGCACAAGCCCTACCGCATGCTGTCCCAGTTCACCGACCGCGAGGACGGCGACAAGGGGCCGCGCGCCACCCTGGCCGATGTGATCGACGTGCCCGGCATCTACCCGGCCGGCCGCCTCGACCACGATTCGGAAGGACTCCTGCTGCTCAGCGACGACGGCGAACTGATCCATCGCATCAGCCACCCCCGCCACAAGCAGCCCAAGACCTATCGCGTTCAGGTAGAAGGCACCCCAGGGGAAGACGCCCTGCAGGCGCTGCGGGCGGGCGTCGAGCTCGGCGACGGCATGACACTCCCGGCCAAGGTGCGCCGCCTTGCGCAGAGCGGGCTGCCGGAGCGCGACCCGCCGCTGGATCCGAAGCGCCACCCCGTGACCACCTGGCTGGAGTTGACCATCAGCGAGGGGCGCAATCGACAGGTAAGGCGCATGACCGCCCACGTGGGCCACCCGACCCTACGCCTGGTGCGGGTGGCCATCGGCCCCTGGCGGCTCGACGGGCTGGCCCCCGGGGAGTGGCGCCGCGAGACGCTGCATGCCCCCTCCGCCACCCGCCGCACTCAAGGGCCCCGCCGCGGGGCGCCCGGCAAGAGACCCACCAACAAGCGAGGAGGCAGACGATGAGCCGCTGGCACCCCTATGTGACCGTGGCCTGCGTGGTGGAGCGCGCCGGCGCCTTCCTGATGGTGGAAGAGGAGCGCGGAGGCCCGCAGACGCTGTTCAACCAGCCCGCCGGCCACCTGGAGCCAGGCGAGCGCATCCGGGATGCCGCCCTGCGCGAGGTGGAGGAGGAGACCGCCTGGCGGGTCGGCATCAGCGACTATCTCGGCATGTACGTCTACCAGGCCCCCGACGGCAAGACCTTCCATAGCCACGCCTTCCTCGGCATGGCGCTGGCGCATATGGGCAATGATCTGGACCCGGCGATCCATGCAGTGCACTGGCTGACCCTGGAGCAGATCGAGGCACTGGAGCGCGAGGGGCGCCTGAGAAGCCCCCTGGTGCTGCGCCGTATCCGCGACGCCCTGGCCGGACGCTTCTACCCCATGGACGTGATTCACGAACGTTGAGCGCTCGGCGACCAGCGCCCGGATCATGTATAATCTCGCCCCATTTATGTCACACCGATTTCGAGGGCGCCCATGACCGCCACCCCAGGCAAGGTGATCGTCGGCATGTCCGGCGGCGTCGACTCCTCCGTCTCCGCCCTGCTCCTTCTCGAGCAGGGCTATGACGTCGAGGGCCTGTTCATGAAGAACTGGGACGAGGACGACGGCACCGAGTACTGCACCGCCAAGGAGGACCTGGCGGACGCCGAGGCCGTGTGCGAGAAGCTCGGCATCCGGCTGCACACCGCCAACTTCGCCGCCGAGTACTGGGACAACGTCTTCGAGCACTTCCTCGCCGAGTACCAGGCCGGGCGCACGCCGAACCCGGACATCCTCTGCAACCGCGAGATCAAGTTCAAGGTGTTCCTGGAGTACGCCGAGATGCTCGGCGCGGAGAAGATTGCCACCGGCCACTATGTGCGCCAGGGGGTCCGCGGCGGCCGTCCGCGGCTGCTCAAAGGGCTCGATCCCAACAAGGACCAGAGCTACTTCCTGCATGCCGTGCCCGAGGCAGCCATCGCCCGCACCCTCTTTCCGGTAGGCGAGCTCGAGAAGCCCGAGGTACGCGCCATCGCCGAGCGCCACGACCTGGTCACCGCACGCAAGAAGGACTCCACCGGCATCTGCTTCATCGGCGAGCGGCGCTTCCGCGACTTCCTCCAGCAGTACCTGCCGGCCCAGCCCGGGGTGATCGAGACCCCCGAGGGCGAGGTGATCGGCGAGCATATGGGCCTGATGTACTACACCCTGGGCCAGCGCCAGGGACTCGGCATCGGCGGGCTGCCCGACCATCCTGAGGCGCCCTGGTACGTGGCCGCCAAGGACCTCGAGCGCAACGTGCTCGTCGCCGTGCAGGGCAAGCACCACCCGCTGCTCTATACCGACTCGCTGGCCACCGAGGCCATGGAGTGGGTCGCCGGCGAGGCGCCGATGAGCGAGGGGCGGCTTACCGCCAAGACCCGCTACCGCCAGGCCGACGTGCCCTGCACCTTCCGCGCCCGGCCGGACGGCGGCGTCGAGGTGGTCTTCGACGAGTCCCAGCGTGCCGTCACCCCCGGTCAGTCGCTGGTCCTCTACGACGGCGAGATCTGCCTGGGCGGCGGGGTCATCCGCGAGACCTGGAACGCCGCGGAGGTGGCCGCATGACCGCCACCACGCCGATCCACCGCGTCCCCGACGACCCCACCACCCGCCAGGCCCTGGCCCTGGCCGGCGTGTTCCAGGCCGCTAGCCTGGTCGACGAGCTGGCCCGCACCGGCCAGGTCGACCAGCGTGCCTGGGACACCCTGATCCGCGCCACCCTGGACACCAGCCCCGAGAGCTTCGAGGCGATCTACGGCGGCCACCCCAACAACCTGCGCCGGGGCCTCGAGGTGCTCGAGGGGGTGATCGGTCGCAAGCAGGCCAACCCGGTGGTGCTGCGCTACGGCTTCACCCTGCTGCTGCTGATGAACAAGCTGCGCCGCAACACCGCGATGATGGACGCCCTGGGCGAGAAGCTGACCCGCATCCAGGGCCAGGCCGAGCACTTCGGCGCGACCCACGAGAACGTCGTCGCCAGCCTCGGTGAGGCCTACCAGGAGACGCTCTCCACCTTCAAGACCCGTATCGTGGTCCAGGGCGACCCCTCGCTGCTGCAGAGCCGCATGATGCCGGAGCGGGTGCGTGCCTGCCTGCTGGCCGGCATCCGCTTCGCCCTGCTCTGGCACCAGCAGGGCGGCCGGCGCTGGAAGCTGATCGCCCAGCGCGGCGCTCTGAAGAAATCCCTGGATCGGCTCGCCTGAGCCACTCTCCCCTACGCTGCACAACGCCTTCACGAACCGGAACACGCCCATGCAAGCCCAGCCGCACTCTTCGCTCCCCCTGTCCGCCCTGACCGCCCTCTCTCCCGTCGACGGCCGCTACGGCGCCAAGGCCGAACGCCTGCGCGAGCACTTCAGCGAGTTCGGCCTGATCCGTGCCCGGGTCATCGTCGAGGTCCGCTGGCTCGAGCGCCTGGCCGAACTGCCCGGCATCACCGAGGTGCCACCGCTCTCCGCCGAGGCTACCGCCTTCCTCCAGGCGCTGATCCGCGACTTCTCGGTGGAGGACGCCGAGCGCATCAAGACCATCGAGCGCACCACCAACCACGACGTCAAGGCGGTGGAGTACTTCCTCAAGGAGCGTATCGCCGAGGTGCCGGAGCTCCACGCTATCAGCGAGTTCGTGCACTTCGCCTGCACCAGCGAGGATATCAACAACCTCTCCCACGGCGTGATGCTGAGCGACGGCCTCAAGGCGCTGCTGCCAGCGATGCACGAGGTGGCCGACCAGGTCGCCCGCCTGGCCCATGAGCACGCCGAGCTGCCGATGCTCTCGCGCACCCACGGCCAGACGGCGAGCCCCACCACCCTGGGCAAGGAGATGGCCAACGTCGCCTATCGCCTGCGCCGCCAGCTCAAGCTGATCGAGGGCGTGGAGATACTGGGCAAGATCAACGGCGCCGTGGGCAACTACAACGCCCACCTGACCACCTACCCCGAGGTGGACTGGCAGGCCAATGCGCGCACCTTCGTCGAGGGGCTGGGCCTGACCTTCAACCCCTACACCACCCAGATCGAACCCCACGACTATATCGCCGAGCTGTTCGATGCGGTGTGCCGCTTCAACACCATTCTCATCGACTTCGACCGCGACGTCTGGGGCTACATCTCGCTGGGCTACTTCAAGCAGAAGACCGTGGAGGGCGAGATTGGCTCCTCCACCATGCCCCACAAGGTCAACCCCATCGACTTCGAGAACTCCGAGGGCAACCTGGGCCTTGCCAACGCGATCCTCGGCCATCTGGCCCAGAAGCTGCCGATCTCACGCTGGCAGCGCGACCTTACCGACTCCACGGTGCTCAGGAACCTGGGCGTGGGCCTGGCCTATGGCCTGATCGCCTACGAGGCCGCGCTCAAGGGCATCGGCAAGCTCGAGGCCAACCCGGCGCGCATCGCCGAGGACCTCGACGCCAGCTGGGAGGTGCTCGCCGAGCCGATCCAGACCGTGATGCGTCGCTACGGCATCGAGAAGCCCTACGAGAAGCTCAAGGAGCTGACCCGCGGCAAGCGCATCGATCAGGCCGGCTTCGCCGCCTTCATCGATACCCTGGAACTGCCGGAAACCGTCAAGGCAGAACTCAAGGCGCTGACCCCGGCCACCTATATCGGCAACGCCGCCGAGCAGGCGAGGAGCCTATGAGCCCCACCACACCGCTGGCCATGCTGGGCGGCCTCTCTGCCGCCGAGTTCCTGCGCGACTACTGGCAGCAGAAACCGGTGCTGATCCGCGGCGCCTTCGCCGACTTCCAGTGCCCGCTCTCCCCCGACGAGCTCGCCGGTCTCGCCTGCGAAGAGGGCGTCGAGGCGCGCCTGGTCGAGGAGCACGGCGCCCGGGGTCCCTGGCAGGTCAGCCACGGCCCCTTCGATGAGGCGACCTTCGCATCCCTGCCCGACCGCGACTGGACCCTGCTGGTCCAGGCGGTGGACCACTACGTGCCCGAGGTGGCCGAACTGCTCGAGCGCTTCGCCTTCCTGCCCCGCTGGCGCCTCGACGACATCATGATCAGCTACGCCCCGCCGGGGGGCAGCGTCGGTCCCCACGTCGACCAGTATGACGTCTTCCTGCTCCAGGGCATGGGGAGCCGCCGCTGGCAGCTGGGCGGCCGAGTACCCGACGATGCCGCGATCATCCCCGGCATCGACCTGCGCATCCTCGAGCGCTTCGAGGTCGAGGCCGGCGACGACTGGGTGCTGGAGCCCGGCGACATGCTCTACCTGCCACCGGGCTGGGCCCACCACGGTGTCAGCCAGTCCGACGACTGCCTGACCCTCTCGGTGGGCTTCCGGGCCCCCTCGGCCGACGAGGCGATCGTCTCCTTCGCCGACTTCCTGGGCGACAAGCTACCCGACTCGTTGCGCTACGCCGACGCCGGCATGGCCCCGCCCGTCGACCCCGGCGAGCTCGATGACGCCGCCGTCGAGCGCATGCGCCGTCTGATCCTCGACACCCTGGACGACCCCGCCCGACTCGCCCAGTGGTTCGGCCGGGTGATGACCCAGCCCAAGTACGCCGACCAGCTGGTGGCCAACGAGACGCCCACCGCCCCAGCAGAGCTTGTCGCCGCACTACAGACGGGCGAGGAGCTGGTGCGCACCCCGGGCTCCCGCTTCGCCTGGCATGCCCTGGACGAGGGTCGCGCCACCCTGTTCGCCGACGGCGATGGCGCCGAGTGCGCGCTGCCACTGGCCCGGCTGATCGCCTCCGAGGCGGTGCTGGATGCCGAGCTGCTGGTCCACGAGGGGGCCGATGCACTGCTCGCAGCGCTGCTCGATGCCGGCAGCCTGGTCTGGGCGGAAGAGTTCGAAGAGTAGCGGCCTGCCACCGCATCAGCCCCGAGTACGGAAAGGAATGACATGCAAGAAGCCAAGCTTGAGATTCGTGAGGGACGCTGGGAGGCGCTCGGTCCCGAGGCCACCGAGATCCGTCGGGTGGTCTTCACCGAGGAGCAGGGGGTCTCCCGGGAGGAGGAGTGGGACGGCCGTGATGGCGAGTGCCACCACTTCCTTGCCCTCCTGAATGGCCGGCCGGTGGGCACCGCCCGCCTGCTGCCAGATGCCCATGTCGGACGGGTCGCGGTGCTCGCCGAGGCGCGCGGCCATGGCATCGGGGCGGCGCTGATGCACGCCGCCATCGAGGCCGCCCGCCGCCACGGCCACGCCGTCGTGGAACTCGCCTCCCAGACCCATGCCCTCGAATTCTACTCCCGGCTGGGCTTTGCGGCCCATGGCCCGGAGTTCCTCGACGCCGGCATACCGCACCGCAATATGCGCCTCCTGCTGGGCGACCGCTGAGCCAGCCCTCCCACCTTCAAACGAAAAATCACTACAGGAAGTCCCCGCAGGGCGGCTTCCTGTAGTCGAGCTACAACCCTGCCTTACCCTAAGGGGCGATTGTTGTGTCCCGCCGCCATGCGCCATAGTGCTGATCAAGGCGAGTGAGCAAACACCTGTTTAAGGTTTTTTTCAGGCCTGTCTCATACAGATGTTTCAAATCCGCCAGTGTTCGACCAAGGCAGCAGAGACAGACCGCCTTCGATCGATGACCCTGATCTCACTTCGCAGGTGCAGCATCGAGAGGCACCGGCAAGCGACCAACACCCGAGCGATTTCCCTGAGAGAGGATGGCCCCATGTCATACCAGGAAGATATCAAGGCACTGTCCCAGCTTCGTGAAGCCATGCAGGGCAAGTGGGCAGACATCAGCCCCGAGAACGCCGCCCGCATGCGTGCCCAGAACCGTTTCAAGACTGGCCTGGACATCGCCAAGTACACCGCGAAGATCATGCGCGAGGACATGGCGGCCTACGACGCCGACAGCGCCAAGTACACCCAGTCACTGGGCTGCTGGCACGGCTTCATCGGCCAGCAGAAGATGATCTCCATCAAGAAGCACTTCGGCACCACCAAGAGCCGCTACCTCTACCTCTCCGGCTGGATGGTCGCCGCCCTGCGTTCCGAGTTCGGCCCGCTGCCCGACCAGTCCATGCACGAGAAGACCGCCGTCTCCGGCCTGATCGAGGAGCTCTACACCTTCCTGCGCCAGGCCGACGCCTGGGAGCTCAACCACCTGTTCCGCGACCTGGAAGAGGCCCGTCAGGCCGGCGACAGCGCCAGGGTGACCGAGCTCGAGAAGGCGATCGACAACCACGAGACCCACATCGTGCCGATCATCGCCGACATCGACGCCGGTTTCGGCAACGCCGAGGCCACCTATCTGCTGGCCAAGCAGATGATCGAGGCGGGTGCCTGCTGCATCCAGATCGAGAACCAGGTCTCCGACGAGAAGCAGTGCGGCCACCAGGACGGCAAGGTCACCGTGCCCCACGAGGACTTCCTGGCCAAGATCAACGCCGTGCGCTACGCCTTCCTGGAACTCGGTATCGACGACGGCGTCATCGTTGCTCGCACCGACTCCCTGGGCGCCGGCCTGACCCAGAAGATCGCCGTGACCAACGAGCCGGGCGACCTGGGCGACCAGTACAACAGCTTCCTCGACGGCGACGTCATCGAGAAGGCCGAAGACATCAACAACGGTGACGTGGTCATCAAGCAGAACGGCAAGCTGGTCAAGGTCAAGCGCCTGGCCTCCGGCCTCTACCAGTTCAAGCCGGGTACCGGCGAGGACCGCGTGGTGCTGGACTGCATCACCAGCCTGCAGAACGGTGCCGACCTGATCTGGATCGAGACCGAGAAGCCCCACGTCGGTCAGATCGCCGGCATGGTGAACCGCATCCGTCAGGCGGTGCCCGATGCCAAGCTGGTCTACAACAACAGCCCCTCCTTCAACTGGACGCTGAACTTCCGCCAGCAGGTGTTCGACGCCTGGCAGGAAGAGGGCAAGGACGTCTCTGCCTACGATCGCGCCAAGCTGATGAGCCCGGAGTACGACGCCACCGAACTGGCCAAGCTGGCCGACGAGTGGACCCGCAACTTCCAGCGCGACGCCTCCCGCGATGCGGGCATCTTCCACCACCTGATCACCCTGCCCACCTACCACACCGCGGCACTCTCCACCGACACCCTGGCCAAGGGCTACTTCGGCGACGAGGGCATGCTGGCCTACGTGGAGGGCGTGCAGCGCCGCGAGATCCGCGAAGGCATCGCCACCGTCCGTCACCAGGACATGGCCGGCTCCAACATCGGCGACGACCACAAGGAGTTCTTCCACGGCGATGCGGCCCTCAAGGCCGGTGGCAAGGACAACACCATGAACCAGTTCTGAGCATGGTGACGCACTAGACGACTGGAACCTTGGGGAGGCTCACGCCTCCCCTTTTTTGTGTGCGCAAATTCTATTACCGCCGGTGAATATCCACTTTTCTTGTCACCTTATCGGGCTAGAATGAACAGCAATCGCCCGCCCGGTGCTGGCCAAGCATGGTGGCCCCGGGTAAACTCGGCTTAACAAAACAGTGTTCGCTCACTCGACAGGAAGTCATCGAAGCCATCGCGCTCGGTGAACGCCCCAGGAGGTCAAGCATGATTCCCATGAAACGTCTTCTCCCCGCACTCGCCATCGGCGCCCTGACGCTGGCCGGCTGTGCCAACACCGCTTCCATGGGCGGCAACGTCTACAGCAGCAACCAGGTCGGTGCCGAACAGACCGTGCGCTTCGGCACCATCCAGGCCCTGCGCCAGGTGCAGGTCCAGGCCGACAGCCGTGCCGGCGGCATTGTCGGTACCGGCGGTGGTGCGGTGATCGGTGGCCTGCTGGGCAACCAGGTGGGCGGTGGCTCCGGGCGTACCCTGGCCACCGCAGCTGGCGTCATCGCCGGCAGCGTGGCGGGCAGCAAGATCGAGGAGTCCGCCAACCGGGTCAGTGCCTGGGAGATGGAGATCCGTCGTGACGACGGCATCGATATCGTGGTCGTGCAGAAGGCCGACCAGGCCTTCCAGGTCGGTCAGCGCGTGCGCCTGATCGGCAGTGGCAGCAATATCACCGTCGCCCCCTACTGAGGCACCGGCGCTCATCGCTGCCTGGTGATGAACTGGCAATGCCGGTTTGAAATGCCGGCATAAACAGAGAAAGGCCCGCGGAGAGATCCGCGGGCCTTTTCGTTTCTCTTGGCGGGGGAGCACCGAATGGCCTGGCCAGTGGCCTGGCCAACGGCTCAGTGGAAATCCACCTTGCTCATCGCCCAGCCACCCAGCTTGACGGCGACCAGCACCAGGATGCCGACCACGATGGCGGTCATCAGAACGTCCACCGGACGCACCAGGGTGGTGGCACCGACCACGGCCAGGGCCAGGCTCCAGACCACGCTGTTGTTGCCACCGGTCTTCATCGCCTGGGGCAGGAGGCAATCCAGCGATGCACTCAGCGACGGCCAGCGCTTGAGCGAGAGGAAAAGGATCGCTGCGAAGGCGATCAACCAGATCACGACTTGGGCCATGGGGGTCTCCAGGATTCGAGTGAGTGTCGTTGGAAGATTCGAGTGGACGCTAGGTTAGCCCCGGCACCGGGGCGACGCAACCATCCGAAGGTCGGCGCTGATGCGGGTGAACACGACTCAGGATGGTGGCGAAGATCCTGAAAATGCCCCATCGCCCCTGACAGGATGTGCCCGTCGCGTTACCATGCCCACGACATGCACTCACCGAAAGGTTCTTCAATAATGCAGATTGCGCAAAATTCCGTTGTCGCGTTCCACTACACCCTGACCAATGACGCAGGTGAAGTGCTGGACAGCTCGGAAGGCCGCGAGCCGCTGACCTACCTCCACGGCGCCGGCAACATCATTCCGGGCCTCGAGAAGGAGCTTGAGGGCCGCGCTGCCGGCGACAAGCTCAATGCCACCGTGACGCCCGCCGAGGGCTACGGCGAGAAGCAGGAGCAACTGGTTCAGGAAGTGCCGCGGGATGCCTTCCAGGGCGTCGAGAGCATCGAGCCCGGAATGCAGTTCCAGGCCCAGACCCAGGGCGGCCCGCTGATGGTCACCGTGACCCAGGTCGGTGGCGACACCGTCACCGTCGATGGCAACCACCCGCTGGCAGGCCAGACCCTGAACTTCGACGTCGAGATCGCCTCGGTGCGCGAAGCCAGCGAGGAAGAGGTCGAGCACGGTCATGTGCACGGCGAGGGTGGCCACGAGCACTGAGTCACTCAGTGAGCGACACCGCATCGTGAAGGGGCAGCCGATTGGCTGCCCCTTTTACGTAGGCATGCCGGTGACGAGTCAGCTGGCGGCGGCGCCCTCAGGACGCCGCCGCCACAGCCAGATGGCGATGGACAGCGTCACACCCAGCACCAGCCAGGAACCCAGTGCCACTCCCCTCCAGCCGCCCAGGTGCCAGAACGGCTCCAGCCAGAACACCCCGAGGCTGGCGCCGGTGTAGTAGAACACCAGATAGAGTGCCGAGGCGCTGCCCCGCGCCTGGCGCGCATGCCGCCCCACCCAGCTCGAGGCCATGGAGTGGGCCACGAAGAAGCCGAAAGCGTTGATGGTCAGCCCCACCAGGATCAGCGACAGGCTGTCGGAGAGCGTGACCAGGGTGCCCGCCATGAAGATGGCGATGCCCATCATCATGCAGGCCGGCTGGGAGAGATGGCGCACCAGTCGCCCGGAGAGCGACGAGCCCAGGGTGCCGCCCAGGTAGGTGAGGAAGATCAGCCCCAGCAGGGTGCCACCGAGGTCGAAGGGCGGAGCCGCCAGACGGAAGGTAATGTAGCTGTACTGGTTGATGAAGATCAGGAAGTTGAGCCCGCCGAGCAGGTACGCCGAGAGCAGGGTCGGGTTGCGCAGGTGGGCAGCGAGATCCGCGACGGCGCCGGCCAGCTCGAAGCGGCGCGGCGTGAAGCCCCGCGACGGCGGCAGCAGCTTCCAGAACAGTGCCACCCCTGCCAGGGTGATCAGCCCCACCGCCAGGAAGCCGGACGCGCTGCCGCCCAGCTCACCCATGCCACCGCCCACCACGCGCCCGCTGATCCCACCCAGGGTGTTGGCACCGATATAGAGGCCCACGGCGGCCAGCATGGCATCGGGCTCGAACTCGTCGCCCATCCAGGCGATGGCCACCGCCGGCAGGCCACCCAGCACGAAGCCCTGCAGGGTGCGCAGCGCCAGCAGGGTCTCGAAGTTGGGCGCCAGGGCCAGGGCCAGGGAGAGCAGTCCCGCCGCCAGCAGGCTGAGACGCATGATGCCGGCGCGGCCGATGGCATCCGACAGTGGCCCGAAGACCAGCAACGAGGCCGCCAGCGCCAGCGTGGCCAGCGACATCACCAGCCCCACCACCAGCGTCGAGACACCGTAGGCCTCGCGCAGGTCAGGCAGCAGCGGCTGCGGCGCATAGAGATTGATGAAGACCAGCAGCGAGCCCAGGCTCAATGCCAGGGTGGCTCGCCACCAGGCGGCGCTGCGTATGCGAATCATGACAGACCTTGAATGGCGGGCGCCCTGCCCCCTCAGGCGTCGACGTCGGCCTGCAGGCGCTGAGCCAGGTTGGTCGGCTCCAGGGCACGCCGAGCCTGCCAGTAGTGGCGGCGCCAGTAGCTGTTGTCGAGCTTGGAGATCATCACCCCTCGCGAGGAGGAGGCGTGCAGGAAGCGCCCCTCGCCGACATAGATGCCGACGTGGCGGTAGGTGCCGGGCGGCCGGAAGAACACCAGATCGCCCGGGGCCAGCTCATCGCGTGCAACGGGACGCCCCTGGCTCACCTGCTCACCGGTGGTGCGCGGCAGGGAGAGCTGGAAGGTCTCCTCGAAGACATTCTGCACCAGAGCCGAACAGTCGACTCCTCCCCGGGAGGTACCGCCCAGGCGGTAGGGAGTGCCCACCCAGCGCTCGTGCTGGGCCAGCAGGGCCTGACGCACCAGCGCCGGCGGCGGATTGCCGAGACGACGCGCCTCGAGGATGGGGTTGTCCACCGGCGACATCATGGGGTCCCAGCCCCCGGGAAGGCCCGGCAAGTCACGGGAAAAATAGGGCTCCTCGGCGTCGAGGGAAGCGCGATCCCGCGACGTCGAGGCACAGCCGGCCAGCACGGCCAATGACACGACAACCAGCAGGGTACGGCACAAGGGGTTGACGACCATCCTGCAGCGACCTCTTCCCTGAGCCACGCCCGCCGGCATCGTGGATCCGGGGCGGGGAGCAACGCTGTGGCAGTGACGCCGGCCAAGGCCGGTAGCACTGCCGAAGCGGCCTGTCGGCGGCTCGAGTGATACGGGGCTCCCGACAGGTGGAGCCATGGCATATTCGGGAACGACTATAAACCAGCATCGCGGGGCTGGCGAGCCCCGCGCATCGCCTCAGTGCAGCAGCCGGGCGTCGCCCGGCAGGGTATCGATATGCATCGGCGCCCAGTGACGCGGCCGGGCACCGGGAAATTCCAGGCTGGCCCAGGGTCCCGCCAGGGGCGGCGCGGCACTGAGCCAGGCCACCAAGGCCTGACGAAGGCCCGCCAGGAAGCTCTCGCGCTCCGGGGTCTCCCCCATGAAGAAGGAGAAGCCGGCGTAGAAGCCGCGGGCGTAGGCATCCCAGCCGGAGTAGTGGGACGCGGCCAGGCCGTGGGCTCGCTCCAGCACCCTGTCGAAGGCCGCCGACTCCAGCCAGCCCAGCTGGCGACCGGCGACCGCCAGGTCCACCGCCTGGGCCAGATCCCAGGCCGTGAGGTCGGTCTCGTTGCAGCCATCCTCGTTGTCGCGAACCCGCTGCAGGCGCAGCAGGTGGGTGCGCTCCTCGTCACTGCACTCGCCGCTCTCCAGGGTGGCGATCTCAGAGGCGAGGCGGGCCGAATTGAGCGTGTAGGGGGCGTAGTTGATCTGGTACTCCTGGCGATCACCGTTCTCCAGCAGGAAGTCCAGGAACTCGCTGAGCTCCTCGGCGGAATGCAGGCCGTAGTGGCCATCGACCCACTCGCGGATGGCCACCGCCTCACGCTCGCTCTCGCGGTGCGGCACGCTCCAGGGCGGACTGTTGAGCGGCCCCACCAGTGACAAGGCGGTAAACTGCGACAGCCTTGGGCGGGGGCCGGGCTCACGCCACTCGTCGACCCGCCAGTCGAGCCAGTGGAACAGGCTGCCGGGATCCTCCAGGTGCCAGCGGATCTCCAGGGCGAGAGTCGGCTGGTCCTCCTCCGGGAGCAGCGAGTCCCAGCTGACCCAGGCCTCCAGCAGGCGTCGGGAATCGGGGTAGAAGCGACACAGCGAGCCGCGCAGCGCCTCGGCCAGGGCCGCCAGCCCGTCGACATCGAAGGCCTCGCTGTCGAAGGCCATCTGCAGGTAGAAGGCGTACTTCTCTGCCATATGGATGGTCGCCGCATGATGGCTGGCCCGACGCAGGCCATCACGCTGGGCCAGCGCGGCAGGCTCCGCCACCCCGAAGGGCGTCTCGGCCGGCGGCAGGGCTCCGTGGGCCGCATCGGCAGCGAGCTGGTTCAGGTGGTGCGCCTGGGCCGGCAGCCAGTAGCGTTCCAGCGCCGCGACTCCCTCTTCGGGATGCAGGTCGAGATTCTCGGCCAGAAAACCCAGCGCATCGTCACGGCGCGCCGCGCTCACTGCCACCGGTGGTCCCTGGCGCACGGCGAGCTCCGGCTCTCGCACCGAAGCCAGTGCCAGCACCCAGTGGCGAGGATCGGCCCTCCAGCCTCGCATCGCATCACGGGCCGGCGCCAGCCGCTCCTCGTCGACCAGCCCCTGAAGAGGCACCCGCCAGGGGCTCAGCGGCGACTGCAGCAGCAGGCGCCAGTCGCTCTCGAACGCTCCCAGCAGGTCGCGCCCATCGAACAGGCTGCGTCCGCGCTGATAGGCCCTCGCCAGGGCCGACCAGTCGCTGTAACGGTGCTGGATCAGGTCGGCCGCATGCAGGGCGAAGGTTTCGGCCTCCTCGGCCTCGAGCCACCCCAGGCAGGCGCCCGCCCAGGCCAGGTCCACCAGGCGCAGCCAGTCCCAGGCGGCCCACTCCAGCGGCTCGCCCTGATCCAGGAAGGCCAGCAGGGTGCGACCGTAGCGACGCTCGTCCGCCTCCAGCCCAGCGCACCAGGCACGACGGGCATCGTGATCCAGAGCCAGCAGCCGAGTGGCATCCAGGTCCCAGCCCTGGCGGTCGCCCTGAGCTCCCAACCAGAGCAGGACCCGCAGCAGGTCCTCGCGGCTGTGCACCCGCCAGTCCTCGGCGAGCCACTCGGCCAGGCCCGCCCAGTCGTGCTCGCCGGCGGGCAGGGCCAGCACCGGGGCAAAACCGGCGCGCAGCCGCCAGGCCGCCGCGCCACCGCTGCCGGGCCAGGGTGCCTCGGGACGGTCATGCACCGCCAGCCACTCGCCGAGACGGTCCCAGGTGATTCCCTCCCCCTCGTGTTCGAGCACCGCCAGCGCCTCGCAGGCATCGGCGAAGCCATCATCGCCGCGCACCCAGCCATCGGCACTGCGCGCGCGGCGCAGCGCTTCCAGCCAGGCATCCAGATCGCGATGGTGGGCCACGACCTCGCCGGCCAGCCAGTGGGCCCAGGCGCGCGCCTGGGCCTCGTCCAGCCAGCCCGCGGCCGCGCCCAGGGCGGCCAGTTCGAGAGCCGCCAGCAGCCTGGCAGGGTCGGCATCGGCACCACCGGTACCCAGTGACTCCAGCAACCGCCAGCCAAGCTCACCACGATCGGGTACCGCCAGGATCGACAGGCGAGCACGGGCATCTTCCGGCTCCACACTGAGCGGGTCGGGGTCGAAGGCCCAGTCACAGAGCACCAGCTGCTGGGCCCACCAGGCGTTCAGGAGATCGATCAATGCTCACCTCGATATCAGGTCGCAAGGGCCGCTCGCAGCGGCCGGGAGATGTCGACGTGGGAGTCGTCCGGCGTCAGTGACACTGGGCGCCGTGCTGTCAGGGGCCATGATTTCAGGCGCCATGATTTCAGGCGCCATAGTGTAGCGGAAAGCATCGCCGGCGCCGATGACTGGCGCGATCTTTCATCCATCACCGTTAGCGGATGCCATCTGCTTGGCGCAGCGTTTTAAATAATGCACACTGCGTAAATTATGCCAACAACTCCCCCGGAGGACCCATGCCAGAGCTGCCCGATATCCTGATCCCCAAGGCCTTCATCGCCGGCGAGTGGCACGATGCCGAGACGCGCTTCGCCGTCACGGACCCCGCCAGTGGCGAGGTGCTCGCCGAGGTACCCGACCTGGGCGCCGACGCCACCCGCGACGCCGTGGCCGCCGCCGAAGCCGCCTGGCCGGCGTGGCGGAAGCGCACCGCCAAGGAGCGGGCCAACCTGCTGCGCGGCTGGTATGACGCCATCATGGACCATCAGGAGGCACTCGCCCGGCTGATGACCCGGGAGCAGGGGAAGCCGCTGGCCGAGTCCCGGGGCGAGGTGGCCTACGGCGCCTCCTTCGTGGAGTTCTACGCCGAGGAGGCCAAGCGCCTGGCCGGCGAGACCCTGCCCAGCCACGGCGTCGACAAGCGCATCCTGGTGTTCCGCGAGCCCATCGGTGTGGTGGCGGCCATCACCCCCTGGAACTTCCCGCTGGCGATGATCACCCGCAAGTGCGCCCCGGCGCTGGCCGCCGGCTGCCCGGTGGTGATCAAGCCCGCCGAGGCCACGCCGCTTACCGCCCTGGCGCTGGCACGCCTGGCCGAGCTCGTCGGCTTCCCGGCCGGAGTGATCAACGTGGTCACCGCCAGTCGCCCGGCCGAGGTCGGCGAGGTGCTGACCAGCGACCCGCGAGTACGCAAGATCTCCTTCACCGGCTCCACCCCGGTGGGCAAGAAGCTGCTCGCCCAGTGCGCCGGCACCGTCAAGAAGGCCTCCATGGAGCTGGGCGGCAATGCGCCCTTCATCGTCTTCGACGACGCCGACCTGGACGCCGCCGTGGAGGGCGCCATCGCCTCCAAGTACCGCAACTCCGGGCAGACCTGCGTGTGCACCAATCGCCTGCTGGTGCAGGACGGCGTCTACGACGCCTTCGTGGAGAAGCTGGCCGCCCGGGTGGCCGAGCTCCGGGTGGGCAGTGGTCTCGAGGAGGGCGTGGCCCAGGGGCCGCTGATCAATGCCGCGGCGGTGGAGAAGGTCGAGGCGCACATCGCCGACGCCCTGGCCAAGGGGGGGCGCCTGGTCACCGGCGGCAAGCCCCACGCCCTGGGTGGCACCTTCTTCGAACCTACGGTGATTGCCGATGTCAGCGAGGAGATGCGGGTCGCCCGCGAGGAGACCTTCGGTCCCCTGGCACCGGTGTTCCGCTTCGCGACCGAGGAGCAGGCCATCGCCATGGCCAACGCTACCGAGTTCGGCCTCGCCGCCTATTTCTACGCCCGCGACTACCGTCGCATCTGGCATGTCATGGAAGGGCTGGAGTATGGCATGGTGGCGGTGAACGAGGGGATCCTCTCCACCGAGCTGGCCCCCTTCGGCGGCGTCAAGGAGTCAGGCCTCGGGCGCGAAGGCTCCCACCACGGCCTGGATGAATATACTGAACTAAAATATGTGTGTGTCGGCGGCCTGTAACGTCCGCCACTCAACCACCAGGAGGCAACATGACCAACGCTGAACTCAACGACCTGAAGAAGCGCTACGTCGCCAACGGCGCCGCCAGCCCCGCCACCCAGTTCGCCGACCGCGCCGAGAACGCCCTGATCTGGGACGCCGACGGCAACCGCATCATCGACTTCGCCGGCGGTATCGGCGTACTCAATATCGGCCATCGCCACCCCAAGGTGGTCGAGGCGGTCAAGGCGCAGCTCGACAAGGTGATGCACACCTGCCAGACCGTGATGCCGTACGAGGGCTACGTGAAGGTGGCCGAGCAGCTCAGCAAGGTCACCCCGGTGCGCGGCCACGCCAAGGTGATGCTGGCCAACTCCGGCGCCGAGGCGCTGGAGAACGCGGTCAAGGTCGCGCGGGCCGCCACCGGCAAGAACAACGTGATCTGCTTCGACGGCGGCTACCACGGCCGCACCTTCATGACCATGGCCATGAACGGCAAGGTCGCCCCCTACGCCGCCGACTTCGGTAGCATGCCGGGCAACGTCTTCCGCGCGCCCTACCCGGTGCCCTACCACGGGGTCAGCGAGGATGAGGCCCTGCGCGGCCTGAAAATGGCGCTCAAGACCGACGCCAACCCCCGCGACACCGCGGCCATCGTGCTCGAGCCGGTGCTCGGCGAGGGCGGCTTCTACCCCGCCCCGGCCAGCTTCCTCAAGGCGATCCGCGAGATCTGCGACGAGCATGGCATGCTGATGATCATCGACGAGGTGCAGTCCGGCTTCGGCCGCACCGGCAAGATGTTCGCCATCGAGCACAGCGGTGTCGAGCCGGACATCATCACCATGGCCAAGAGCATGGCCGACGGCATGCCGATCTCCGCCGTGGTGGGCACCGACGTGCACATGGACGCCTCCGGGGCCAACTCCCTGGGCGGTACCTACACCGGTAGCCCGGTCTCCTGTGCCGCGGTGCTGGCGGTGCTGGACGTCTTCAAGGAGGAGAACATCCTCGAGAAGAGCCAGGCGCTGGGCGAGAAGCTCGGCAAGCGCTTCGAGAAGTGGCAGCAGCAGTTCGACTGCGTCGACAATGGCCGCCACATGGGCGCCATGGCCGCCATCGACCTGGTCTCCGACAAGGCCAAGCACACCCCGAATGCCGACCTGGCGGCGGCGCTTTGCAAGCGTGCCCGCGAGAAGGGCCTGATCCTGCTCTCCTGCGGCCTCTACGGCAACACCATCCGCTTCCTGATGCCCGTCACCATCGAGGACGAGGTGCTGGAAGAGGGCCTGGCCATCGTCGAGGAGTCCCTCAAGGAGCTGGTGGGCCAGCCCGCCACCGCCTGATCCCGGCGACCCCGTCCGACCTCACCGCCCGGCCAAGTGCCGGGCGGTGCTCGTTTTGAACGCTCAGTACCTCCCTACTTGCATGGATAACAGCCAGCCAGGAAGATAGCGGCGTCCACCGCGAGGCCATAGCGTGATACTCAGAACCCTCTCCCTGCTGCGCTCCCTGCAGGGCGCCAGCCACACCGCCGACGAGGCCCGCGCCAGCGTTCAGCAGGCCAGCGACTACCGCTGGCTGCGCGACCAGCTGCGCCACGGCACCGTGGTCGACGAGGAGGCGCACCTCGCCGACGGCACCCCGGCACTGGCCGTCGCCCTCGCCTACCCTGCCACCGCGAAGCGCCTGGCCGGGGGCAGCTGGCCCGAGACCCCCGAGGCCCGCGAGCGCTGCCACGTGGCCGGCACCCACGCCTGTCGCGCCGCCGGCGCGCCGGCCTACCGCACCCTGGAGAGCCTCTCCCGGGGGGTCGCCGAAGGCGCCATCTCCATACTGCGCGACGCCGCACGTTTCCAGTACCTGCTGGAACGCGACGCCCTCGAGCTCGCCTGGCGGCGCCCGCAGCGACTGCCGACTGGCCTCGCCGCCGCCCTTCCCGAGTCATCCGGCGCCAGCGGCTGGTTCCTGCTCACGCTGCGCGTGCCCGGCACCACACCGCCTCCCCGCCTCACCGGGGCCTGGCTCGACGAACGCCTCGACCGCTACCGACGCATCCTGCCCAGGCCGGGCTGAGCCCGCACCCGCCAGACTGTCACCGACGCGCCCAGGGTCTACCGATACGTGCGGGCTGCGACGGCGCAAGTAAGCTGCATGCCTGGGGTGACCCCTGCACCCCGAGCGGCAATTTGCCGCAATCCTGCTAGGCTGGAATAACGTAATACCCGAGCAAGGGACGACTCCGGCACCAAAACCACAAGCACAAAAAGGGCCGGCGCCAGCGGGAAGCTGGCGTCCGGTCCTGCCAGGAGCAGCGCCATGACAAAACTCCCCCCCGACACCAGGACTCGCGGCCTCCATGAGCTCTACGCCGAGGACCCCGAGAACGCGGACCGCCTGCTGTGGAACCGCGAGGTCGACCCCGTGACTCGCCGCGGCTTCCTCAAGCGCTCGAGCCTGCTGGCCATGGCGGCCGCAGTGGGCGGCTCGATTCCCTTTGCCGACAAGATGCCTGGCGGCCTGATCCCGGCGGCCCTCGCCCAGAGCGAGGAGCCCTTCACCCTGGAGGGCAAGGAGGGACTGACCGTCCTCAACGACCGTCCGATCAATGCCGAGACCCCGGCCCACCTGCTCGATGACGACATCACCCCGGCGAAGTACATGTTCGTGCGCAACAACGGCATCCCTCCCGAGGTGGAGAGCATCGACGCCGACACCTGGGAGCTGGAGATCGGCGGGGAATCCTGCGAGAACCCGCAGACCTTCACCATCGCCGACCTCAAGGAGAAGTTCGAGCATCATACCTACCAGCTCCAGGTGGAGTGCGGTGGCAACGGACGCAGCGAGTACGTGCCCTCGGCCAGCGGCAACCAGTGGACTACCGGCGCAGTGGCCTGCCCGACCTTCACCGGCGTGCGCCTGCGCGACGTGCTGGAGGCCTGCGGGACCAAGGACGATGCCGTCTATATCGGCTACTACGGCGCCGACCGTCATGCCAGCGGCGACCCTGGCAAGGACCCGATCTCGCGCGGCGTGCCCATGTCCAAGGCTCTGGAGGACGAGTCGCTCATCGCCTGGGCGATGAATGACGAGGACATCCCCTACCTCAACGGCTACCCCCTGCGCGTCGTCTGCGGCGGCTGGCCGGGGTCGGTCTCCGGCAAGTGGCTCAAGCGCATCGTGATCCGCAACCAGAAGCACGATGGCACCAAGATGGGCGCCCCCTCCTACAGTGTGCCCAAGAACCCGGTCGCCCCGGGCAGCGTGGTGCCCAAAGAGGACTTCGTGACCATCGAGTCGATGCCGGTGAAGTCGCTGGTAACCTTCCCGAAGTCCGGGATCGACCACGCCATGGGTGAGACGATGACGGTTCGCGGCCACGCCTGGGCCGGCGACCTAGCCGTGAAGGAGGTGCACGTCTCCATCGACTTCGGCGCCACCTGGCAGAAGGCCGAATTGAAGGAAGCCCCCAACCGCCTGGCCTGGCAGCGCTGGACCACCGCCGTGGATTTCCCCGAGACCGGCTACTACGAGGTATGGGCCAGGGCCACCGACGAGGAGGGGCACTCCCAGCCCATGGTGGTGCCGGGCTGGAACCCCAAGGGTTACCTCAACAACGCCTGTCACCGCATCGCGGTCCAGGTGGCCTAGGAGGTAGCCATGATGCGTTTCAAGAGGCTTATCAACCCGCTGCTGGGTGTCGCGATGCTCGGCTTGCCGCTGAGCGTCGCCGCCCAGGAGAGCGACCCCGATACCGGCCTGGTGATGGCCGAGGGTTGGGAGACGGTACGCAGCAACTGCACCGCCTGCCACTCGGCCAACCTGGTGACCCAGAACAGCGGCACTCGCAACCACTGGGAGTACCTGATCCGCTGGATGCAGGAGACCCAGGGGCTGTGGGAGTTCCAGCCCGAGACGGAGGACACCATCCTCGACTACCTGGCCCAGTACTACGGTCCCAAGGAGGATACCCGCCGTCCGGCGCTACCGCGCACGTTGATGCCGGACAACCCCTACCCGACGGTCACCGACTCCGGCTGACGCGCCATCCACACACCGAGGCATCCACAGGCCCCTTGCGAGAGGCCTGGTCGCGTTGGCGCGTGGCCGGCCGAGGGTCAGGAGGTCAGGGAATCAGCACCGCCGCCCCGGAGAGGCGCCCCTCGCGCAGGTCATCAAGCGCCTGGTTGGCCTGCGCCAGGGGATAGGCGCGGGTCTCGGTACGAATCGGCACCCCGGGGGCCAGGGCCAGGAACTCCTCGCCGTCGCGACGGGTCAGGTTGGCCACCGACTTCACGCTGCGCTCCTCCCACAGCAGGCGGTAGGGAAAGCTCGGGATATCGGACATATGGATGCCACCGGAGACCACCACGCCACCGGGACGCACCTGGGCGAGTGCGGTGGGCACCAGATCGCCCACCGGGGCGAACAGCAGGGCGGCATCGAGGGGTTCGGGCGGTGCCTCGTCGCTGCCACCGGCCCACTCGGCGCCGATGCGACGGGCGAAGGCCTGGGCCTCGGCATCACCGGGGCGGGTAAAGGCGAAGACGCGCTGGCCGCGGGCGACGGCCAGTTGTGCCAGGATGTGCGCCGCGGCACCGAACCCGTAGATGCCCAGGCGTTGGTTCGCCTCGCCGCCGGCCAGGCGCCAGGTGCGGTAGCCGATCAGCCCCGCGCAGAGCAGCGGTGCACACGCCTGGGCATCGTCGCCGTGCACGGCAAAGCAGTAGCGGGCATCGGCCACGCAATACTCGGCGTAGCCACCATTGCGGGTGTAGCCGGTGAACTCGGCGCGCTCGCAGAGGTTCTCCTCGCCGCGCCGGCAGGGGGCGCACTCGCCGCAGGTCCAGCCCAGCCAGGGCACCCCGACGCGCTGGCCGATCGCGAGTCCACTCACCCCCTCCCCCAGTGCGGTGACCTCGCCAACGATCTCATGGCCGGGCACCAGCGGCAGGCGAGGTTCGGTCAGCTCGCCATCCACCACGTGCAGGTCGGTACGGCACACGCCACAGGCCAGCACCCGCAACTGGACCTCTCCGGCCCCCGGTCGAGGGCGCGGCAGGGTTTCCAGCACCAGCGGCTGGCCGGGGGCATGCAGGCGCATGGCGCGCATGGTCTCGCTCATCGGGCGTCTCCTGTCGGCTGACATCTTGGGCTCAGCCGACAGGATAGCCGAGGCGTCAGGCGACGACCTTGACCTCGTACCCGGTGTACTTGCGCAGGTTGATCACACCGCTGTCCAGTATCAGGTACTGCCCCTTGAGGCCCAGCAGGGTGCCGGACACCTCCGGGCTCTTGTCGAGGTTGTGGGAGACCACCTTGGTGGGATACTCGAGCACCGGATAGTCGAGAGCCACCGGTGTCTCGTCCAGCACGCGGATGGCATCCGCACCGAAGCGTTCACGCAGGTTGGCCAGGCCGGCCTCGAGGCGCGCCAGCAGGCGGTCCCGCTCGGCGGGCAGGTCGAGCGCCGTGGTCTCGCCCTTGAGCATGGCCCGCCAGTTGGTGCGGTCAGAGACCTCCTCCTTGAACAGCATCTCCACGAAGCCGGACTGCTGACGGGTATCCACGGCCAGGACAGGCAGAGCCTGGACGGCGCCCTGGTCGAGCCAGCGGGTTGGCACCTGGGTGCCGCGGGTAATCCCCACCTTGAGGCCCGAGGCGTTGGCCAGATAGACGATATGCGGCTGGAAACAGTGTCGCTCGGCCCACTCCGGCTCTCGGCAGGTGCCCTCGAAGAAGTGGCAGGTCTCCGGCTTGACGATACAGGTATCGCACTGGGCGAGGCGCTTGAAGCAGGGGTAGCAGTAGCCCTGGGCGAAACTCTTCTTCGTCGCGCGGCCGCAGTGGGTGCAGGCGATGGCACCGCTCCAGGCAAGCGAGAGCGGCTTGCCAAGGCGTTCATTGAGGTCGAGGCGCTGCTCGCCAGCGCGCAGGGTATAGCGGGCGGGCTCGCCGCCCTGCCCCGGAACGATGGCCATCTTGGTCAGGCAGCCCGTCACCTCGGCGGCCGCGGCGATGGACTCAGTCACGGCCGGCATCCTTGGCCAGGCCGGCCAGCGCGGGGTCGACATTCGCCCCGCTGCTGGCGCCGCCGCAGGTGCGCCGTTCGAGGTAGCCTACCCGCTCGCTCTCGGGCACATTGTTCTCCACCTCGTAACGCATCACTGCCTCGAGGCACAGCTCGGTCTGCTCGCGGGTCAGCATCCGGCCGTCGGGCCACTTGCGCAGGGACACCGCCTGCTTGAGGCTCGCGTAGATGGCCGGGGTCATCTGCTGGATCATGCGCTCGAAGGTCATATCGCTCATGGTTCATCTCTCTGTGTTCATACGCAATGCGGTGACGGCGAGATCAGCGCTGCCGGCGTGCCCGCCCGGAATAGTACCAGCCCAGCACCAGGCCCACGACCAGGCCACCCAGGTGTGCCTCATTGGCCACGTTGCCGAAGCCCACCGCACCGGCCATGTCGGTCATGGTGAAGAGCATCCAGCCGAGCATGAAGACCACCAGCATCTGGGGCACGAAGAAGCCGCTGCCCGGGGCGCGCCGCGACATCAGCCAGACATAGCCGAGCAACGCGAAGTCCACGCCGGACATGCCACCGAACAGCGCGGTGCCGACGGCGTACTGGGCCAGGTTGGCACCGATCCCGGCGGCAAGCAGGATCGTCAGCATGCGCAGGCTGCCCTGCAGCGCCTCGACCTGGCGGCCGAAATACCACAGCCAGAGCATGTTGAAGATCAGGTGCATCCAGCCGAAATGCAGGAAGGCCGGCGACAGCAACCGCCACACCTGGCCCGACGCCAGCGCCTCCGTCAGGCTACCCACCGACAGGGTGCCGGCCGGGCTGATCCCCAGAGGCACGATGGCAAGCAGCGCGATCACCAGATCGCCGAACACCGCCATGGCGGCAAACACCAGCAGGCACAGACCCAGGGTCGCCGCGGTGAGTGGCACCTGGCGCAGCACCGACAGCAGCGAGTCGGCATTGCCGGGACGCAGCGGCGGCGTCTCGACCGGCAGCGGCTCACCGCGCTGCCAGCGTCCCACCACCTCCACCATAGCCTCGTGCTGGGCCGGGTCGGCCAGCCACAGCAGCTGCCCCTCCGCCTCCTCGGTGATGCGATGGCCGATGCGCGCCGCCCACAGGGCGCGGCGCAACTCTCGGGTATCGGCATCGGCGGGCAGCAGCATCACGCGGTACATGGCATTACCTCGAGCGGAGGGGAGTGTCGGCGGCAAGCGCTGGACGGACACGCATAAAAAATCCGGCGGAGGGGGCCGCCGGACAAGAGCAAGGGATCATTCAAGGGAACACCTACTCAGATGGCGGATAGGGTCGGGAGTTCAGCCCCCGGCCCAGGAATTTTGTAACGGTTTGTATCAATCGAGATCGATCTCCCACGGCTGGGGACGCACCCGCTCTTCCCGGGGCACGCCCAGCCACACGAAATGGTCGGCATCCAGGCGCGACTCGCCGCTCCATCGATAGGCCACCAGACGCCCGAACTTGACCGCGCTGTAGTCCAGGCAGGCGATATTGGGAGCCGGCAGCGCGGGAATGCCCTCGCACCAGTAATGCCCGATGAACAGCGGCGGCTCGTCGAGACCATAATGGCTCAGGCGAGCTCGCTCCTCCGCCGTCAAGGGACGCTGTTCGAGGTCCCCCGGCAGGTTGTCGGGCTGGAACACCACATCGCCCCAGGTCTCGGGCGCCCGTGCCCAGAAGTGGGCGCGAAAGCTGCGGCGGGTGAAGCCATCTCCGGAGTGGATGTCCACGCCCAGCGGCAGGGGGATCTGAGTGCCACGCGTCAGGCGATCGAGGATATGAAAGGCCCGGGTGCCAGGCGCCGTGGACTCGACCAGGAAGGCCTCGTCCATGCGGCCATCGGGACGCCGCCGATAGAGCTCGTCGACCAGCGGCTGGTCCCAGCAGGCGTGCACCACCCGCAGGCCGTCGAGTTCCAGGCACAGCGGGATCTCCAGAAACCAGGCCAGGGCATCCTCCCACTCCTGGGGATGGTCCTGATACTGCTCCAGGGTCTCGCGAATGATGCGGTTGTTGCGTGGGGTATGCTCGCGCAGCCAGTCGCGCCCC
The DNA here is from genome assembly GCF_021282295.1 of Halomonas sp. G15. NCBI lineage: Bacteria > Pseudomonadati > Pseudomonadota > Gammaproteobacteria > Oceanospirillales > Halomonadaceae > Halomonas > Halomonas sp. G15. Next base: position 26,853 of record NZ_JAJSPA010000009.1, read on the forward strand.
AGTCCGGAGGGAGCACGCTGGCAGTAGGTCAGGGCATTGTACTCGTGATTGCCCATCACGATATGCGCCTCGCCCTCCTCCACCATGCGCCGGGCGATCTGCACCGCCAGCCGGATACGCGGCCCCCTGTCGACCAGGTCGCCGAGGAAGATCACCTTGCGCCGCGGATGGCGGTAGACCCCGCCACGCTGGTGGTAGCCCAGCTTCTCCAGCAGCGCGGCCAGGGTGGCACCGCAGCCGTGCACATCGCCGATCAGGTCATAGCCTTCGAGCCTCGCCCGCTTGTTCACGTCAATCTCCCAGGCGGTGGCTCCAGCCCAGCTTGCTGCGCAGGACCTCGTAGAAATTGTGTCCCACCGGATGCACCAGGTGCACCGTCTGGGGCTTGCGGCGAATCACCAGGACGTCGTCGGGCTTGGCCACCGCCCGGGTCTGGCCGTCGCAGCTGATATGCGGATAGGTCTGGTTGGTCTCGCCGATATGGATGCGGATCTCGCTTCCGGCATCCACCACGATGGGGCGACTCGAGAGGGTGTGCGGAAACATCGGCACCAGGGTCAGCACATCCAGCCGCGGATGCATGATCGGCCCGCCGCCGGAGAGCGAATAGGCCGTGGAGCCGGTGGGGGTGGCGATGATCAGGCCGTCGCTGCGCTGGCTGTAGACGAACTGACCGTCGAGGAACAGCTCGAACTCGATCATGCGCACCGCCTTGCCGGGGTGCAGCACCACCTCGTTGAGGGCGTCGCCGCTGCCCATCAGGGTGTCGCCGCGGTAGAGCTCGGCATCGAGCAGGAAGCGCTCCTCTACCTCATAGCGCCCCTCGAGCACCTCGCCCACCCGCTCCTCCAGCTCGTCGGGGGAGATATCGGTCAAGAATCCCAGCCGGCCACGATTGACACCAAGCACCAGGGTGCCGCTGTGACACAAGGTGCGAGCCGCGCCCAGCAGGCTGCCATCGCCGCCGACCACGATCACCAGGTCACACAGTTCGCCGAGCATGCGACGACTGGCCTCGGGGTGGCCATGGTCGAGCAGCACCGTGGCGGTACGATCCTCGACGATCACATGCAGGCCACGCTCATCGAGGAAGCGCATCAGCCGCTTGAGGGTCTCGACCACCTTGGCACTGCCCAGGCGGCCGATCAGGCCGATGTTGCGGAAGGGTGGCGTCTCGCGCCCCTCGGGTGTTCTCTGTTGGGATGGCATTCGGGGGCCTCTCGCATCGCAGCGGCTCATTATGGCGAGCGACCCGGTCCCGAGCAAACCGGACCTCAGGCCGCTTCCACCGAGCGCCGACGCACCCACCACTCGTTGAGCAGCAGGGCCGCCAGGATGATGGCGCCACCGAGCCCCAGGCGGGCGAGGTCGGCATCGCGGTTCCAGATCACCAGGTTGACCACCAGCCCGGCCGGAATCAGCGCGTTGTTCATGATCGCCAGCGCGCCGGCATCCACCCGCACGGCACCGAGGTTCCACAGGAAGTAGCCCAGGCCCGAGGCCACCAGGCCCAGCCACAGCAACACCCCCCACTGCACGCCGGTGGTGGGCAGCGCGGCGGCGTTACCGAGGAGTGCGAAGGCAGGTACCGCCACCAACAGGGCCCCTAGATAGAACCAGGCGAACACGCTGTGGCGCGGTAACGCGTCGGGAAGCTCGGCCGACAGACGCCGGTAACCCACCTGCCCCAGGGCGAAACAGAGGTTGGCACCCTGTACCACCAGGAAGCCCAGCCAGAAGCCGCTGTCCACATCGGCGTAGCGGATCACCGCGGCACCCAGCACCGCCAGCGCCGCGGTGGCCAGGTAGAAGGGGGTGAAGCGGCCGAACAGCGCATCGTCGAGCAGGGTGATATAGATCGGCGTGAAGATGGTGAACAGCAGCACCTCCGGCACCGACAGCAGCAGGAATGACTGGTAGAAGAACAGGTACATCACGCCCAGCTGCACCGCCCCCAACCCCATCAGCAGCCAGCGCTGCCGTCCTTTCAACAGCCGTGGGCGCAGGAAGGGCAGGAAGACCAGTGCCGCCAGCCCGACACGCATCAGCACCGCAAAGTAGCTGTCCACCTGGCCGGCCAGGTAGACGCCGATCAGCGAGAAGGAGAACGCCCACAGGACGGTCACACCAACCAGGAAGCCCATCGGTAAACCTCAATTCAAAAGAAGGTTTACCAAGCTTACAGGGAGCGCCACCCCACTGCCAAGAGGCTCGCGCCTCAGGGGCTCGAGAGCCGTCGCCAGGCGTATACCACGCCGGGTATCCAGCCCAGCAGGGTCAATGCCACGGCAATCAGCACCCGGCGAGCCGTCTGTCCGGCCAGACCAAGGGCCAGGGGCGGCAGCAGGACCGCGAGCAGCTTGAGTGCCAGGCGCAGTTTTGGCGGCTCCTCGTGAACAGTGCCCGACACCGCGGGAGTGGAGCGCCTGTCACTCTCCCCTCTCGGCGTAACGATGCCGACAGCGGTATCAGCGCGGGCGGCCCTCTCGTGCTCCAGGGCCCGGCGATGGGCCTCACGGTCAATCTTCTGGGTGATCGACTCGGCGCCCTCGGCCAGATCGTCGTGGTAGCGCTCCCACTCTTCCCAGTCATGGGGCGTGCCGGCCCGGGGGCGATGATCGCCGGCCTCCCGGGCACGGGCCCAGGCCTTCTCCTCCAGGGTATTGGGGCGTTCACGATCGCGTTCGCCGTCGATCCCCTGTCTGGCGAGGTATTCGCGTGCATCCATGGGCGGGCTCCGGAGGATCAAGGAATGGTGAGAACTTGGAGGGGGTGATGGCGCGCCGGGTTCCACAGACGCCGCCGAGCGTTGAAGCCGCCCGCCGGAGCGAGGCGGACAAGCCGCCATGGTCGGCTATGCTAAGGGCAAACCAGCACAAGGAGACCCTTCATGCCCAACAAGGCCCCCACCATCGTGCGTGAGATCATGTCCCGCGACTGCTACCGGGTCACCGGCAAGACCTCGGTCTCGACGCTGGCCGAAGGCCTCTCGCTGCACCGGCTGCCCGGCGTCCCGGTGGTCGACGACCACGACCACCTGATCGGCTTCATCTCCGAGCAGGACGTGATGGGCAAGGTGCTGGAGAGTGCCTACCTCAACGACGAACCACCGCTGGTCAGCGACCTGATGCGCCACGAGGTGCTCTCGGTATCCCCCACCAAAAGCATCACCGACCTGGCCCAGGAGATGCTCGGCAACAAGCCCAAGGTCTACCCGGTCGTGGAGCAGAACCGGCTGGTGGGCATCGTGACCCGCCGCGACGTGCTCAACGCCATCCTGCGCATGCGCCACCGCTGAGCGGCGACGACCTCGCCCCCCCCCACTTGCTCGCCCCGTCAGTCGACGGGGCGAGCGCGTTGTCGCCAACCGCCCGGCCCTGACTCGTCTCCCGAAAAAAAGAAGGCCGCCTCGAAGGAGGCGGCCAAGATGCGATCGAAACTGCCAGTGGGGCAACAGTGTTAGCGACTGCTATTGCGACTGGCTGTACAGGATCAGACAGCGGCTGGAGAAAAAGTTCGCGACACAACCGAATTTTTCTTGCCTCGCCGGGAATAGCCCTTGGTAAAACAGCCGCTTGGCGCCGCCACGCCGCCATCCCGGAAAAACCACCGGCTCGGGCTTGCATGGCTAAGCGGTTGGTTTTACTATCGATTCGGTATCGCGGGTGTAGCTCAATGGTAGAGCAGAAGCTTCCCAAGCTTAAGACGAGGGTTCGATTCCCTTCACCCGCTCCAACTGAATGTCATCAAGCGTCATCCTGCGACACACATTCCTCGCAACACCCTGATCCCTCTCAAAAAGCTGTCTAGCAACGTCAATAGACGTCATCGTGTATGGTATTGCCTCGTGTATGGAATGGTGTATGTTTCGCCCATACACACCACTCGCCATACAAGAATGAAGCGTACCGACATCAAACGCCGCCCTCTCGCGGATACCGTCCTGGCCAGCCTGGAGCCCGAAGAAAAGGAATATCGGGAGTCCTTCGGCCGCGATCGTCTGTACTTCGTCGTCAGCCCGAGCGGACGCAAGCGCTGGGAGATGCGGTTCAAGAAGCCGGACAATGGCCGCTGGGGCTGGATGGGGCTGGGCTCCTACCCTGATGTGTCCGCCAAGCTGGCACGTAAGCGAGCCGACGAGGCATTCGCCTTGGTTCAGCAGGGCATCGACCCGGTGAAGCACCGCAAAGAGCAACAACAGCTTGAGCAGGAGGCCGAAGCCAACCTGTTCCGGGTTACGGCCGAAGAGTGGTACGAGCGCAAACAACAGCTGGGGCGAGCACCCAAGACGCTGTACGGTATTCGGTTGTGGCTCGACAACGATGCCCTGCCAACTTTGGGCAATCATCCGATTGATCAAATCACTCGCGCACATTGCCGTGACCTCCAAAAGAGGATTGAGGACCGTAAGGCCTACAACACGGCGAAGAAGAGTCGCGTCTGGCTCAACCAGATCTTCGGCTACGCCATCGCCCATGACCGGACTGAGAACAATCCGGCCAGCAATCTCCTGGATGTCGCGGCGGTGGCCCCCTCCGCCAGCTCCTACCCTTACTTGCTGGAATCTGAGCTCCCCGACTTCCTGCGTGCCTTGCGGGCCTCGTCCAGCCGCCAGGTCGTGCTCTCGGCGGCGTGGATGGTGGTCTACACTGCTTCGCGCCCTGGCATGGTGCGCTTCGCCGAGTGGGAAGAGATCGACTTCCGAAAGAAGTTGTGGGTGATCGGCGCCGACAAGATGAAGATGCGCCGGGACCATGTCGTCACGCTTCCGACCCAGGTCGTGCAACTGCTCAAGGAGCTTCGCGAACTCACTGGCGATAACCGGTACCTGTTTCCAGGTGACGGCAGCAAGCTGCCAGTGATCTCCGATGCCGCTATCAACACCTGCTTCAAGAAGATCGGCTACCAGGGCCGCATGACGGGGCACGGTTCCCGTCACACGGCCAAGACGCTGCTTTCCGAGCATGGCTGGCCGAGCGACTGGACCGAGATCCAGCTGGCTCACAAGCTGCCCGGCATGGAGGGCACCTACAACAAGGCCAACTATCTGAAATGGCGCGCCGGGATGATGCAGTGGTACTGCGACTATCTCGACGCGCTCGAGCTGGGTATGACCGACGAACAGCAGGAAGCCTTCGACGCCAAGGTCAAGCATCGCTAGTGCCTGCTGGACATCTGCTGGTTCTGCCATGCTTCGACCTCCTGCTTGACCCAGTAGAGGCGCGCCTGGCGGCCTTCGCTCATGGTGATCGGCTTGGGGAAGGTCGGATCTGTCTGCCGCAGCACATAGAGAGCCTGGCGGGTGCGACCGACCTTCTCGGCCACCTTGCTGGTCGGCAGAAACACGATACCCAGGTCTTCTTTCTCTGGAATCATCACTTCTCCCTCCATGTTCCTACGAGTCGATGCTTCAAGGCCTGCCAGCAAAGCGAACTGACCGGCCTTTTCCAAAAGCGCCTTCTATCTGCAAGCGCAGCCCGTCGCGCTCCTCGATGAGGTACTGCAGTCGCTCGGCGATGGCATCGACGCCCGACAGCGTGCTGGCAGGAATACCGGCGGCATCCAGCGCCATCCGCAAGCGGTGAAGGTCGACGGCGATCTCGAGGCGGGTGGTGCTTGCCCAGGATTCCGGCCAGTCGTTGTGGCGGCAGACGCCGCGCTGCCAGTCGCTGTCGAGCCGGTGCCAGGCCTCCACCGGATTGGCGTAGGCGGCAGGCAGAAGGTCGGGGCGCCGGGCGCACAGAGCCACGAAGCAGCGCTCTCCGGTGCTCAGCACACCGACCAAGTCAGCCTCTTCCGCCGGACCCACCCCACGGCGCAGAGTGGCAATGATGTGTTCGAGTCGAGCGTTCATCTCGAGCCTCCTGCCGGGGCGGTAGGCCGCCCCGGTGTCCTGTGGATGGTCAACGGATCGCCAGCCGGGTGCCGGTCGCCAGGTGGGCACCCGGTATGTCGTGATCCTTGAGCGCCGCCTTGAGCGCGGCACGGTCGACCTTGATGGTGGTGACCTCGCGCTTGAACTCGTCCGGCAGCCGGGCCTCGTCGTCGATCTCCACCGCCGGCGGGTTCTTGCGGATGGCCAGCTCGAACCAGGGTGACTCGATACGGCTGATGCCGGTGGCCAGCATGCTCTGCTTGAGGTACTCGCGCAGGCCCGCCGACCGGTTCTCGATGGCGCGGCGGCGCTGGGCCATGCGGGCCTCGGCCTCTTTGATCGCCTCGGCCGTGGTCTCGAGGTGGCGCAGGAAGGCGGCGACATTGACGGCCTTCTCCTGCAGCTGGCCCTCGAGGCCTTCCAGGGTATCGGCAATCGCCTCCGCTGGCAGGTCGAGCTCGGGGTCGGAGAGCGCCTCGAGGGCCTCAAGGTAGTCCTGGCGGATCTCGTAGAGAGTGGGGAGCGTCATTGTGATGACTCCTTGGCCCCGCCCGCCGGATGGCGGACGGGCGGGGCTCAGTCAAAAGGGATTTCGTCGTCGAAGTCCTGGTAGGCGCCAGGCTGCGGCGGCATTTGGGCCTGTGGCGCTGGGGCATGGCCATTCATCTGGCGACGGTGGCCCGCCTGCGGTGCCCTGCCCTGCCCGGCCTGCTGGTCGCGGGGAAACACGCTGACCCAGCCCTGCCACTCGGGCAGGCCCACGGGCACGGCATCGAGCTTGATGGAGGTGCCGCCGTCGTCGTGACGGAACACACTGCCAATCTTCAGCCAGCGGCCCTTGGTCTGGCCTTGCTGGTCCTGGTACTCGCCGGTCTTGATGGCGAGGTCATGGGTGAGATGTGCGCTCATCGTTGAAGCTCCTGGCGTGAGAGATAAGGAGTCCCGGCGCGAACCACGATCACGCATCCCAGCCGGCGTGCCAGCTGCAGCGCGGCCGGCACGGTGAGGCTTGCGGAGATGGCGATCATTGCGCCGCCCACTGGTCGAGACGTGCATCAAGGCGCTGATAGAGCGCTGGGGTGAGCTCCTGAAAGGAGCGCACGCGCCCATGGCTGGCCCGGGCCAGCCACGATTTGACCCGCTCAGGATCCAGGTTCAGCCGAGAAATCCGGGCCTCGAGGCGCTTGTGCTGGGCCTCGCTGATGCGGCCTTGCGGCGCTGTTGCTGCACGCGCCGGCGGTACTCGACCTTGCGGCGCACCTTGGCGCGGGTTTCGGGTCGCTTCTTCCAGGTTTTGCCCATGACTCATGTCCTCCAGATCCTGGGTGAACACCTCGGAGAGCCCCGCCATGCGCAGCGTGGCGTCGATATGCGCACTCTTGGCGGCCATCTTGAGGCTCTTGTTCAGGTCGCCGCCGTCCTGCTTCAGACTGCGCGCCCCGACGCCATCGGCGACGACGTTGCCGCCGGCATCGTGGATCTCGCAGCGCAGGATGACGTGCACCAGGCCCACGCCGTGCAGCGCGGCCTGCTCGTAGTCTCCCAGCGTCGGGTAGTGGATGGTGACGCCCAGCATGCCGCAGATCTTCTCGGCGCCCGGTTTCCACAGGCTCGGTTTGCTGGGCCCACGGCGGGTGGGGATGCGGCCGAAGTCGACGCCCTCCACCAGCGCCCCGCGCACCCACTCCATCAGCGCCCGGCGGTTCTGGCCGCGGCGGTCGAGGCCAGAGCGGAACACCTCGGCCGGCAGATCCAGGGGGGAGACGGCGGTGGTGGCCGGCAGCCGCTGGGCTGCCGACTCGTCGCGTTGTTGTTCAATGAGTTCCGACATGACGGAGCCCCTCGTTCCCGAGCGCGCTCCACTCACGGAGAATGCGCTTGGCCTCGCGCCGGTAGCATTTCGCATCCTTGCCGCTGAGCTGGCCAGGGCGGAAGACGCCCTCTTCGCGCCAATCCTGGCGCGCTTGCCATTCCGGAGAGATATACTTATTCTTCATTTCAGTGGTCCTCGCTTCGGATCATGCTTTACCTGCGCCCTGGTGCCCTCACACCGGGGCGCAATCACATCAGGCCGAGCCGTTCGGCCTTGTCTTCTCCCGCCAGCTGTTCCTCATCCCAGGCTGCTGCCCTCGCCCACTCCTCGAGCTGACGCTGATGCGCCAGACCCCAGGAATGGACGATCTCGACCAGCAGGCCGCGGGCTTCCAGATAGGCGGTGAAACTCTCGATGGCGCTCTCGTCGCCCTCGTCGAATGCCTCGACCTTGAGTGCCGCTGCAGTCATGCCGGCACGCCGGTAGTCGATGTCACTGTCGAAAAGATGCGGATTGGCCATGGTGTGCCCTCCTCAGTGGACGACCCGCGGACGAGCGCCGGTAGCCTGGCCATCGAGCCACTGCAGCAGCACGCGCAGGTGCTCATGGCTGGGCATGGCCGCCGACTGGCCGTTGACGATGCCGCGGGCCTGTTCGACCACCGCCTGCTCATAGGCTGCCAGTTCGCGGCGCAGGCAGGCGCGGTGCAGCGCCTCGTCTGTTGTGATGAACTTGTGTGACATGATCACACCCCCTTTTGTAATGAATACACCGGCTTTTCCCTTTAACGCGCACGAACCTGCCGAAAAAAATCGCGATGACATATTAAATGTCATATTGACATAGTAGACCAAGAGCGACATATTTCCAGGGGAATAAATGTCAAAACGACATGTTTTTTTGTAGGAAATTGCCGACAATTGGGCTGCGAGATAGCGCACCAAGGATTACTCAGAACAAGGAGGGAGCCGGGCACCACAGCCAGGCTTGTGACCAGATGCCGCCACCCGGACAGGGCATCCACCTGCCGGCCCCAAGCGGTTCGAGCACCTGGCCGAACACCACCACCGGCAGGCCGCGCCGCACGGCGAGACGGCAGGCCCGCCAGCTCCCAGTTCCTGGCTGGAAGGCCACCAGGCCCGCCGAGGCGGTGGCCACCACCCGAGCGGCACGCTCGGCCAGGCGAGCGCGCACGGGAACACTCGGGCCGCCGCCAGCCCACCAGATGACGCACCCACCGCTTGACGCAATGGCCCGCACGCTGGCAACCGCCGATACCTGGCATGCCCCTTCACCGCCTGGACCAAAAGCCGCCAGCACCTGGAGCGATGCCAACGGCACCCGCCCGGCTAGTGCCGACGCTATGGCGGCGCGATCCGCACCGGTGGCGCACCCCGTGACCAGGGAATGGCCACGCACCACAAGCATGCAGGCCACCTCGGCGACCTGCTCAACAACGGCGGACGGCACCTGCCGCCCGCCCACAATGGCTATGCAGCCAACCACGCCAGTGACCTACGCAGCTGCGCGAGCGACCAGCCAGGCGGCACGACCAGCTTGACCTCGGCCGTTGCCCCGGTGCGCTTGCCTGGCCGAGGCCAGGCCTGCCAGCCTTGACGGCGCAGCACCCACCAGGCGGCCACCGCCTGGGCCCGTGACGGCACCGGGATGCACACGCAGGCCGGTGCCGGGTTGCTGCCCCGGCGCGCCATGCGCTGCGCCCACACCCAGCCACCGGCGCAGCGCTGTTGCACTACACCGCCCCCATACGCGACACCACCACTGACGAACGACATGACCCACCTCAACCCTTCTTGTACTGTATAAAAGTATAGTACATAATGGATATTTTTCCAGTTAAAACAACATATTAGAAGAAATGGCGCCGCGCGAGAGTGAAGGACAAGCGGCAAATCGCGGGGGCCCCGCGCGGGGGTTGGCGCGGGGTTCCGATTTGCCGCTTGCCGTAACGAAGCGCCCACGCTGCCCCCACCGGGGGCCGGACCGCGGGGGTTGGCGGACCGGCCCCCGGATGCCCCGCCGGCGAGGCGCGGGGTTGACCTTCATCTTGGGGTTCACTCAGGCGGAGACCCCGCTGCCACGCCTGGCGGTAGGCAGCCGGGCAATGACAAGCGGGCGCTTGCGCCCGGCCTTCATGGGGTTTGGATTTGGGTTGGGGTTGGGGTTGGGTATGCGCAGGCGCGAGCGAGGAACGAGCTTGCGCCGGAGCATGGGGTTGGGTGAGGCGTGCGCGAAGCGCTGGCCGAACCAGAGTGTGCGGGCGTCAGCCGGCACGCGGGGTTAAAGGGGCGGGCGAGGCACGAGCCGGCCCCGTCGAGGCGGAGCGTGTGAGGAACGAACAGGCGGAGCCGTCAGCGCGCGGAGCGCAAGAGCGCCAGGGATGCGCAGGGTGGCGAAGCCAGCCCGAAGGGCCGAAGCCCGGAGCAGCCCGGCCCGCGGGCGAGGAACGAGCCGGCGGGGGCGCCCAGTCTCAGGAGGAGCCGTTGGTCCGGGGTGCACTCACCGAGCATCACGACTTCTTCATGTCCTTCACGGCGCGCAGCAACAGATCACTGATGATGTCGGATCTGGAATGCTTTGTTTTCCGTTCCAGCGTCAACAGAGCGTCCTCTGCCTCTACAGGCAGCTCAATCAGCATGGCTTTTGGTGGGTAGACCTCCCCATGCTCACGAGTGGCCGCCAGCCACCGACGTATCTCCAGCTGCCGCCTGGGGCCGACGCCATGGATCCGACCATCCTCGATATCACCGCTCTCCCACACTTTCACCAGATCGGCACGGCTGCGGATACCAGCGTAGCGGAGGATGGAAACCGTCGTGCCATCAAGGCCATCCCACCAGGGCTTTTCATGCTGCTGGCGTGCGATCTCCTCCCGGACCAGCAACCACCGCTCGACGGCCTGCGGGGTGCAGGAAAAGTGTTCCGCGATCTCTTCGATCGAGTGACCCTGCTCACACAGCTGCCAGGCCCGGCGGGCCTGATCTTGAATCAGCGCCATGATGTCAGCCTCCTTGCCAGTGACCTCTGTCAGCATAGCAACGCTCATCCGAGCTGCTGGACGGCAACGAGACCTGACCGGCAAAGGATGCAGCCAACAAGGCAGGTAATCCTTGGTACCATTGGCGGCAACACTCAATCGACGCCCGCAGGTGACGCAATGCCGCAAGCCCCCGAGATCTTCAAACGCAGCCTCGACGACATCAAGCTCGACGGTCTGCCGCCGCGAGATGACCCGGGCTTCGAGGATGCCGTCCTGCAGACAATCACGCTGCAGTAAGCCGCCAAGGGCTACACCGCGGCGATCGTCGTCCAGGATGGGCATGTGTTGGGGGTGGCGGTGCCGCAGGAGGGCGTCGAGCCCAAGCAGTACGTCCTGGGCCTGCTCGAGCATCGCTTCCTCGAAGATGCCCTGCCGGCGCTCGAGATCATGGCCGAGATGACCGACGACCCTGAGATCCTCTACAACTACGGCGTCTGCCTGTCGGAGATGGGGCGCGTCGAGGAGTCGGTGGCTCCGCTCAAGGCGTGCATCGAGGCCGAGCCCGACTACGCCCATGCCTATGCGGCGTTGGGTTTCTCCTACGTGAAGCTCGGTGAGCTTGCCAAGGCCGAGAGCACCCTGTGCGATGCGGCTGCCAAGCTACCTGACGACCTGTGGATCAACCGCAACCTGGCCGGTCTGCTGGCCAAGCGCGGCAAGCATGAAGATGCCAAGCCGTACTTCGAACGCGCCCTGGCCGCCAACCCCAAGGATGTCGGCACCCTGTACGGCCTGGCGCTGAACCTGGAGGAGCTGGGCCCACAGAACCACGAGCAGGTCATCGGCATCTACCAGCGCATCATCGAGCTGGAGCCGAACTCACCGATCGCCACCGAGGCCAAGAAGGCACTGAGCCGCCTGGCCCAGGGCTCCATGAAGGAGAAGGCCGATGGCGGCCTGCGCATGGACGCGGTGATGTACATGACCGGCGCCTTCGAGACCTTCGGGAACATGGAACAGCAGGAGCTGGCGAAGGTGGTCTTTGAGATCGCCAAGCTGGGCGAGAGTGGTCTCTCCATCAATGACCCGGACAAGCGCTACACGCTCAAGAGCCTGGACGGTGATTTCTCTGGCCTGCAGCTGCTGTCGATGATGCACGTCGGCCTGAAGCAGATCGATCCGTCGCTGGACACCCAGTCCGGCCTCGATGCCGAGTACGACGCCGCCAGGGCCATGGCGGGCAAGTAAGGCGCAGCCTCGCCGGCCGGGAGCTCACCACTCCCGGTCGCTTCCCAGGATCACGCAGTGGTGCCGCGCTCCCGCCAGCCGCGTGCCGCAGCAGGCGCAGGGGCCCGCGGAGAACACGTCGTCCTTGTCGCTATCACCTACCGCGATCTGCCCCTGCTCACGCTGGATCTCGGCGATTGCCTCGCGAATCTCCCGTTCACGGGCCTCGGCCTCATCCTCACCCAGCGAGTAGTCCAGCCCGGTGGCATCGTCGTTGGCGATGATCATCAGGCAGTCGGTGCAGACCATGAAGTCGTCGTCGATGATGGCCAAATTCATGCTTTGCTCCTCAATAAGCATGGATGGCGGCAAACTCACCGGACCGGATAGCAGGCATCGCCCCAGTGACGGTGGGCGTTGTCCAGCAGGATGGCGATGATGGCCGGCACCACCTCGCCCATGATGTTGTTGGCGTCGCGCAGCTGCTCGCGGTTCACCGAGCTGCCCCAGGTGGCCCCGCCGTGGATCAGCTGGTTGCGCAGTGTATAGAGCCGCTGGAAGACGATGCTCAGCACCGTGCCGGTGTCGTGATTGGCCAGGGCCGCATGTGCCGCTTGGCGGGCCGAGGCAAAGCGTACCTCCCAGTCCTCGCTGCCGGGAAGGCCGTTCTGGTGATCCCAGTAGGACTGGAAGACATAGCGATTGTCGAGCAGCACGCGGATCGCCCCGGGGTAGCGGCTCCACACCAGCTGGTAGAGATAGTCGTGATTATCCAGCTGGCTCAGGCGCTGCAGGAACTCCCCCAGCAGGCGGCTCTCGGGTACGCGCATCTCACCCAGGTCGTTGGCGTAGGCGGCGTTGAAGGCGATCCACAGGAAGATGAAGCGGCCGTCGTCGTCATCGCACAGCTCCGAACGCAGCAGCCAGCTCAATGCCCGGTGGATGCGCAGGCCAATACCCTCGGCGTGCTGGTGGCGCTCGGTCCGCTGGCGAGCCTTCAGATGCGTGTGGGTCATCCACATGACGGCCTCCTCCTTGAGATCGTGGGTGTCACGAGAGTATGGCGCATGATCCCGCCCCTTGCCGGAGCGGTTCAGTCGTCCACCGCCTCCACGCCCACGGTCTTGTTCGCGCCCACCTCGTAGCCACTGACTAGCACGTAACGGCTGCCGCGTCGGCGGTCGGCCCACTTGCCGCGGTAGAAGCGTTCGTCACGCAGCTGCCGCCAGTACGGCGACACCGAGCGTGGGGCGGTCATGGCCAGCTTCAGCTCGCGGTCCTCGCGGTCCTCGCGGTCGACGCCGATATGGGCGAAGGGCACAAACCAACTCCAAGCTCCAGGGCATACCTATGCGCTCTGCCGCGTTATGAGCCATTGGCCATCACTCATTTAATTTTGCGATCAAACTCTGGTTCTATCCAACCATCGAAATCCCTAATAAGCGCTTTTATCCGAACAAGCATCGGATTCGTCTCGCCTTTCCGGTATCCCATAAGGACTGGCACTTCGAGACCGGACTCGGAGATCTCGCGAAAGACGACATCATCCCGTGCGATTCTACGGGCGGCAGCCGGAATCAAGGAGACTCCGGCATTTGCTCCGACCAGTCCGAGAGCGGTCTGTAGGTCTCTTACTTCAAAGGCGATGACCGGTCTCAGGCCTTGGTCGTGGAAGTACCGCATCACCAGATCGGTATAGCTCGGCCGCGGCAAACGTTGGCCGAGGATCAGGGGCTGCGCAGCAATGTCGCGGAGGCTTATTTCGTCGCGTGAAGTCAGGAAGTGCTGTCTGGGAAGGGCTAGAAGTAGGCGGTCCTTGTGGATCACTTCCATTGAAATAGTGTCGTCGTCGAAGTGCAGCCGACCGAAAGCAACGTCGATACGTCCCGAACAAAGCGCGGCAACCTGCTCTGGCGTCGTCATCTCGTGGAGTTCGAGTTCCACATCGGGCTCGGCGAGACGCAACCTACGTAGCAGTTCCGGCAGCTGGTCGTAGAGTGTAGATGCGACGAAGCCAACACTGATGCGCGCCTGCTTCTCGCGCCCGAGAAGCCGTGTCCGGCTGCGCACGTCTTCGAACCGCTGCAGCATGTCTGCTACGTGCTCGAAAAAAAACTTACCCGCTGGTGTCAGTGTAAGCGGCCTCCCCCGATCAAGCAGCCGAACGCCCAACTCGTCCTCAAGTTGCTGAACCTGACGGCTGAGTGGTGGCTGGGAGATATTGAGCTTCTCCGCCGCACGGCTGAAGCTGCGCTCTTCCGCGACGGCAGTGAAGTAGAGAAGTTGCCTCAGTTCCATGAATTATACCTCTCCGGTATGAAAGTACAGCTATAAGGTTGCGGCTAACAGATTGATATTCAGATATAACATGAAGCGTCACCGAGCGCTGCTAAAGACAGCGCATCACAGATAAGTACAAGCTAAAAAGACTTTTCTGCAATTAGGCAGCCGGCATGGCGAGCTTGCAGGGGAGCGTGACTAGAGAGAAGCCAATGCGAAACAAGATCACATCCGCAGCCGAAGCCATTTCGATCATCCGTAACGGCGATTCCATCTGCACGTCCGGCTTCGTTGGGGTTGGAACGCCCGACCATCTGCTGAAGGCGCTGGAGAAGCGCTTTGAGGAAAGCTCGGCCCCGCGCGACCTGACGCTAGTCTACGCGGCCGGCCAAGGCGACGGAGGAGACCGAGGCCTCAACATCATCGCTTACGAGGGGCTGCTCAAGCGGGTCATCGGCGGCCACTGGGGCCTCATGCCCAAGATGGTCAAGCTGGCGGTAGACGAGAAGATCGAGGCCTACAACTTGCCGATCGGCGCCATTGCCCATCTCTACCGGGATACCGCGGCCGGAAAGCCCGGGATGCTCAGCCACGTCGGCATCGGCACTTTCGTCGATCCGAGGCTCGAAGGCGGTAAGCTGAACAAGCGCACGACCGAGGATCTGGTACGGGTGATGGAGGTCGATGGCCGGGACTGGCTCTATTACAAGTCGATCCCCCTCAATGTCGCGCTTATCCGAGCGACGTCTGCCGACCCCGAAGGAAACATCTCGACTGAACGGGAATGCCTCGACCTCGACGCCCTGTCGCAGGCGATGGCGGTCAAGAATTCGGGCGGTATCGTCATCGTCCAAGTCGAGAGGATCGTGAAGTCGAAGTCGATCAAGCCGCGCGACGTGTTAATCCCCGGTGCGCTCGTCGACTGCGTCGTCGTCGCAGAGCCAGAAAACCATCACCAAACTTACGGTACCGTCTACGATGCCGCCTTCAGCGGCGAGGTAAGTGTACCGATCGGCTCCTACAAGCCGACGCCGCTCGACGTCCGCAAGATCATCGCCCGGCGCTGCGCGATGGAGCTTCGCCCAGGAGCCATTGTCAACCTAGGCATCGGTATGCCCGAGGGCATCGCCGGTATTGCGGCCGAGGAAAGGGTGGACGAACTCATCACGCTGACCACCGAGGCCGGGGTGATCGGAGGTATCCCGCTCTCGGGGATGGATTTCGGAGCGGCGCTCAACGTCGATGCCATCATCGCTCAGAATCAGCAGTTCGACTTCTACGACGGCGGTGGCCTGGATCTCGCGTTCCTCGGCATGGCCGAAACGGACGCCAAGGGCAACGTCAACGTCAGCCGCTTCGGCGATAAGATCGCCGGCACTGGCGGCTTCATCAACATCACCCAGAACGCGCGTCGTGTGGTCTATTCGGGCACCTTCTCGACCGGCAAGCTCGGTTTCGAGACTGGCGACGGGACGTTGCGCCTGACGAATGACGATGGCACCTGCAAGTTCCGCGACAGCGTCAGCCAGGTGACCTTCAGTGGCGAGGTCGCTCAGAAGACAGGACAACCCGTCATCTACGTCACCGAGCGTTGCGTCCTGGAGCTGACGGACGAGGGCCTCGAGCTCATTGAGGTCGCACCCGGCATCGATGTCGAGCGTGACATCCTCGCCAAGATGCCGTTTCGCCCGATCGTGAGAGACGTTCAGGAAATGGACGCTCGCATCTTCCGCGACAAGCCGATGAGCCTGCGTGAGCTGCTTCTGGAGCTGCCGCTCCCAGACCGGATCGTTCACGATCCGGCGCGCAATATTCTGTTTCTCAACTTTGAGGGGCTGAAAATTGCAAACGAATCAGACCTGGACGAGTTGCGTGCCGCCGTTGAGACGAAATGCGACAGGATCGGGCATCGCGTCGACGTCATAGTGAGCTATGACTCATTCGAGCTCGCGCCGGAGCTAGAAGCCGACTTCGCCCGCACCACTGCCGAGCTCGAGCGTACTCACTATGCACGCGTATCCCGCTACACCACCAGTGCCTTCATGCGTCTCAAGTTAGGGCAAGTACTCACCCGCGAGGTGCAGCCACACCTCTTCGAGACGCGGCGAGAGGCGCAGGCCTTTCACGAAGCTGTTTCCGAGTAGGTTCAGCGGAAAAACTCCCGAATAACAACCTTCATTACAGCGCATGATAGGAGAATAACATGTTGAAAAGAGCACTCATCACGGCGGGCGCCGGTGGCATCGGCGCCGCTATCGCTCTCAAGGCTAAGGCCGACGGCTACGATGTCACCATCTCAGACATCGACATCGAGACGGGCGAGAAGCTCGCCGCCGAGAACGGCTTGACCTTCATTGCCTGCGACCTAGGCGACGAAGCGCAGGTCGTCGAAATGATCGAGAAGGTTGGCCGCGTGGACCTGCTTGTCAACAACGCCGGCATTTCAGGTCCAACCACCCCCATCGCCGAGCTCGCCACCAGCGACTGGAACAAGGTCTTTGCGATTAATGTGACCGCCACCTTCATCGTCTGCCGCGAGATGGTGCGCCTTATGAAGTCCACTGGCGGCAGCATCGTCAATATCTCTTCGGTCGCAGCCAAGATCGGCTATCCCAACCGTGCCGCTTACGCCGCGTCGAAGCGCGCGGTACTAGGTCTCACCGCTTCGCTTGCCCGCGAGGTCGGCCACGACGGCATCCGCGTCAACGCCGTCCTGCCAGGTACCGTTCGCGGCGCGCGGATCGACGATGTCATCGCCAAGTTTGCCGAAGCGAACGACATGAGCATCGAGGACGCGCAGGCCACCTATCTCAAGCGCCACGCCGACGGCCGGTTTGTCGAGCCCGAGGAGATCGCTTCGCTGGTCGTCTACCTAGGCTCCGACGCGGCCCGCTCCATCACGTCCGAATTCATCAGCATCGACGGCGGGTTCGAGTGAATCGCCGCACCACAATTACAACCAAATGGAGAACTCCATGAGCACGAAGAAAGTCATCGTCACCATCGCACCCACCGGCGGTATGGCGACCCAGGCACAGAACCCGAATCTGCCGATCACACCCGAGGAAATTGCCCGCGACACCTACGATTGCTACAACGCAGGAGCAAGTGTCGTCGCTATTCATGCCCGCCGCGCCTCGGATGGTCTCGCCACCTGCGATCCCAACGTCTATCGCGACATCAACGAACGTGTGCGGGCTAAATGCGACATCGTGATTAATAACTCGACCGGCGGTGGCGTACACGGTGACATGATCGGCGAGGCCTCGGACGGCCAATGGGAGATCCTCTGGGAAGAGCGGCTGAAGGGCATGGAGGCAGGTGCCGAGATGTGCACGCTCGACGCCACCACCATCATCGCGAGCTTCGAGGGCAAGGAGCTGATGATGAATACCTCTCCCTCGCGCAGCCGACGGCTGGCCGAGATGATGCGTGAGCGGGGCATCAAGCCCGAATGGGAGGTATTCAGCCCGACGCACATCGTGCAGGACCTCGCCACTCTGCTGAAGGAAGGATTCGACGAGACGCCGACTTATGTCAACCTCGTCATGGGCGTTCACAAGGGCTTCCAGAACGCGATGCCGTACTCGCCAAGGAACCTTCAGTTCATGGTCGACTGTCTACCCGAGGACTGCATCTTCGGCGCCAGTGGTATCGGCCCCGCGCAGACGCCCACTGCGGTCAACTCGCTGCTGCTCGGCGGCCATGTCCGCACCGGGCTCGAGGATAACCTCTACTACCGCCAGGGCGAACTCGCCACCAACCAGATGCTGATCGAGCGGGTGGTCCGTCTCGTCCGGGAGATGGGCTACGAACCCGCGACCCCCGCCGAGGCGCGCCAGATACTCGGGTTGCCGCTTAAGAACGTAGCGGTTCAGCCGGACTTCGCACTGGCGTAACTTCCCGGTCCCGGATCCGGCCGGGACCGTGCTTCTAAAATTACAACGTCACGCCCCGATCCAGTCTCGGGGCGCAGGGTGCATTCATGCTCCCGTAATCCTCGTAAGGATGGATACTGTCATGGGAAACGAGCTACTGAGCCTGGGCGGCATTGTGCTGGCCCTCGGTCTGCTGATCTACCTCGCCCTTCGGGGCTACAGCCTTCTGCTGATGACGCCGGTCCTGGCCGCCCTGGTGGCAATCTCCGGCTCGATCGACATAGTAGAGGCCCTTCGCGACAACTACATGCCCGCCTTCGCCAACTTCGTCGCACGGTTCTTTCTGATCTTTCTCTTCGGCTCTATCTTTGGCCAGCTGATGGCGGACAGCGGCGCGGCAACGAGCGTGGGCCGCGGAATCCTCCGTGTCACCGGTGAGAGGAGCCGACTCGCGGTCATCGTTGCCATCGTCACCATGACAGCCCTGCTAACCTATGGTGGGGTCAGCCTTTTCGTGGTGATTTTCGCCGTCATTCCGATCGCACGGCCGATATTCAAGCGCATCGACATGGCCTGGCCGCTCTTCACCGGAGCCTTTGTTCTCGGCATGGGCACGTTCACGATGACCATGCTGCCCGGCTCGCCACAAATACAGAACCTGATACCGATTCCCTATCTCGATACTGACCCGATGGCTGGCGCAATTCCAGGTCTCGTTGCGACCCTCTTCGTTATCCCCTTCGGCCTCTGGTGGCTGGTCCGCGAGGACAAGCGTTACCAGGCGCGCGGCCTCGGCTATGAGGCGACCAAAGGCAGCCTAATCTCACAGGAGGACACCCGCACCGAGTTCCCTGGCTTTGTCATGAGCGTCGTACCACTCGCCATTCTGCTCATCCTGCTCAACGTATTTAAGTTCAGCGTCGAACTCTCTCTCGCCTCGGCAATCGTGGCAGCCGGTGCACTGTTCTACAAGTATCTTGAGCAGCCCCTCAAGACTTTCAATCAAGGCGCGATGAACGTGGCCTCGCCGATCCTCAACACGAGTGCGGTGGTTGGTTTTGGCGGTGTCGTGACGGCAGTGGCGGGCTTCACCCTGATGAAGGTCGCCCTGCTCGACATACCCGGGCACCCCCTCATCTCGTTCGCAGTCGCCGTAAACGTCCTCGTCGGAATCACGGGCTCAGCATCGGGCGGTCTCGGCATCGCGTTGGATGCACTCGCGACGCAGTATCTGCCTCTCGTCAACGCCGAAGCACTTCACAGGATTGCGACGATCAGCTCAGGCGGCCTCGATGCTCTTCCACACAGCGGTGCAGTAGTAACGATGCTGATGGTAATGGGCTTGAGCCATCGCGAGGGATACAGGCCTATCTTCTTCTTGGCCGTCGTTGCTCCGATCATCGCTCTCGCCTTCGCGATCGCCGCAGCGATCATTCTCTACTGACCTCATTGAGGAGACTACCAATGCCAACAAAACCAATCCGATCAGTCGCAGTCGTTGGAACCGGCGTCATCGGCGCAAGCTGGGCCGCCCTCTTTCTCGCCCGAGGCCTCGATGTGCGCGCGACCGACCCTTCCCCCGGCGCCGAAGACCGCTTGCGCGCCACCATAGCCCAGCACTGGCCCGCCCTCGAACGGCTCGGCCTCTCACCCGGCGCGCGCCAGGATCGGCTGACGTTCGATGCCGACCTCGAAGCTGCGGTCGAAGGCGCGTATTTCGTGCAGGAGAACGGACCCGAGCGGATCGACATCAAGATCGACATCTTTCGACGTCTCGACGCCGTCCTGCCGCCGGAGACGATCCTCGCTTCCAGCTCGTCGGGTTTGCCGATGAGCGAGATTCAGTCGTCCTGTCGTCATCCCGAACGGGTCGTGCTCGGGCATCCTTTCAACCCGGCCCACCTGATCCCGCTGGTCGAGGTGGTCGGCGGCGCCTCGACCTCCGACGCCGCAGTTGCCGACGCAGTGGCCTTCTACGCCGCCATCGGCAAACGCCCGATCCGTCTGCGCAAGGAAATCAAGGGCCATGTGGCGGACCGACTACAAGCGGCGCTCTGGCGCGAAGCCTTTCACCTGGTCGACCAAGGTGCGGCGACGGTAGCCGACATTGACGCCGCGATCGCGCATGGACCGGGGCTCCGCTGGGCGCTATTGGGCCCGTTCCTGAATCTCCATCTCTCCGGAGGCGAGGGCGGCATTGCTCATGTGCTCGAACATTTAGGCCCCGCCATCGAGAGCTGGTGGGACGACCTCGGCACGCCGCGAATGACACCTGAACTCGTCGCCAAGGTCGTGCAAGGGACCGAAGAGACACTAGGAAAGTCGGGCGCCGCAGAACTCGGCTCCGCGCGGGACAAGGCCGTGCTCGAGTTCCTTGAGATTAAAAAGAACGCCGGGCTCCCAGAGTGAAAGTCCGGTTCCGGGCCAGCACATCGCTGGCCTTTTCAACAGAAGGGAAATCAAAGATGCCTGTCGGAGACGAAACACCCATACCTTTTATCGCCGAAAAGCAAATTCGGTTCCACCACTGCGATCCCGCCGGGATCGTCTTCTTTCCTCAGTACTTCGTGCTCTTCAACGAAGTGATCGAAGACTGGTACACCTTCGGACTCGATACCAGCTTCGTAGAGCAAATAACAAAGGACCGTGTCAGCACCCCTCTGGCGAAGGTATCCTGCGAGTTCCTAGCGCCGAGTCGAATCGGAGAAATCATTCGCATGACGCTGTCCGTAAAGTCTGTCGGCCGAACCTCGGTCACGCTTCAGATCGAAGGCAGTTGCGATGAAGAAGCCAGGGTCCGTGCGGAGCTTGTGGCAGTCAACGCCTCCCTTGAAACCCTGCGCCCTCTCCCCTTCTCAGACCAAGTCCGCGACCGGATACAGCGATTCATAGTCTGACGATAACAGGCGCGACAAGGGTTCTCAGAATTTTGCTCATTTCTCTAAATATTCCACCCCTACTGTCTTCCCTGACGCCACCTCGTAGCCACTGACCAGCACGTAGCGGCTGCCGCGTCGGCGGTCGGCCCACTTGCCGCGGTAGAAGCGTTCGTCACGCAGCTGCCGCCAGTAGGGCGATACCGAGCGTGGGGCGGTCATGGCCAGCTTGAGCTCGCGATCCTCGCGGTCGTAGCCGATATGCGCGAAAGGCACGCCCTTCTTCCCCTCGGGGTGTTTGTTCTTCATCCAGGTCGGCACGCCGCTCGACTGCGCCTCCGGGTAGGCAGAAAGGTACATGCCCAAGGAGAGCACGTAACGCACCACCTCGCGCAGGATCATGCCCTCCTCGTCCGCCAGCGGCGCGGCGCGACCGCCGGCATGCTCGATCGCCTCGCGGTTGATGAAGTCGCTGATCTGCTGCGGCGAGAAGGCGCCGCGAAGCATGGTCGGGTTGACGCTCGGCTGGGTGTCCAGCGGGTTGTGGATCGCCACCATCAGCCACGGCTCGCCGATGCCGAGCATGTCGACGCCGTTGGGATTGCCATGGGCGCCAAGGAAGATCTCGTAGCGGCCGGGCAGCGTGGTGGAGTCCACCCAGGTGACGAGGGCACCGTCCACCGGATGGCCATGGAAGGTCTGGCTCGTCGGGAACGAGAGGGTGCAGAACTCCCAGGGCCATGACCAGGCATCGCCCTGCACCTGGCTGAGCTTCACCGTCTGCAGCCACTGAGACAGAGTCGGCTCCGGCACCACCACCCTGCCCTCGCGGGCATGGTGCCACTCGAGCATCAGCACCTCGCCATTGATGGAGAGCGCGAGTTCCTGATCCTGCAGCATGCTGGCGAAGACCTCGGCCTCGACCTTGGGCTTCTTGGGCAAGCCCATCATCTTCATCACCGAGCGCACATAGCGGCGGGTGAAGCTGGGGTAGTGGCGATAGGTGGACTGGCTCATGAGTGGCTCGGCGTGGCAGAAGCGATGTCGTCAGGGTACATCAGCGATGGCGGCGGTGGGCACCGCCGCAGCCGCCGGCGTCAGCCGGGGGCGGGCCACAGACAAGAGGCTGATGCATGCGTCGGGGACTGGAGGGTGGCGCGAAGCGCGACCCTGTGCACGACAGCAGCGCCGTGGCCGCGGGCGTGAGCGGTTGGCCGGGGGTTGGGCGAACCGCCACGACCGAGGCCGCAAGCGGGCGACGGGCCCCAACTCTCGATGGGCAACCCACCAGCGACGTGCCGGCAGTCCAGGCGCCAGGCGGGGGTTGGCGTGGCGCTGGCACTGCCGGCGCGAGCGGCGAAGATGACTGTCAGGCAGCGACGTGGCCGCGAGGCGTCCTGCTGGCCGGGGGTTGGGCGAGCAGGCGCCGGAGCGGCCGCGAGCGGTCTACGGGGCGGAGTCTCTACATGCACGGCACCAGCGACGTGCCGCCCGGGGCGAACCGGGCCGGGGGGTTGGGCGCGGTGAGCCCCAAGGGCGGCGCGAGCGGCTCTGAAGGGGCCTAGGTCCAGTAGAACAAAAAGGCCAGCGACATGCCGGACAGGCCGAGTCAGGTGGGGCTTGGCGTAGAAGGCCAAGCGGCCGAGTTCTTTACCAAACGGGGGGCAATCACACGGGATTAGACATCTATTGGCTAGCGCCATTCGCTCAGCCAAAATATCCACTGCCAAGGCCAAGTTATGCTGATCCAGCAGCATGGCTCTGGAGAGACGGACAAAGTCAGCAACGGCAATGGCAATTGTTCACAGCGGGTCGTTCATTACTGTGTTGCAGTTTTCATAAGCCCTCAACTTCCTCGACTGCGGGTCAAAGTCTTCCGGTACAGCTAGCAGTGACAGGCTTGGTTATTGCGCCGACCCGCACACTTGTCTATCATCAAGAGCCATTTCCCTTGGGAAGAAAACGACATCCTCTACACACGCCAGTAGACGCTTGAATGAGTGGTGAATGTGCAAGACAAACAACCCCCCGAGAAGTCTGCTTCCGCTTCACAAAAAGCAGGAAAGGCTGGAAAACCCCTTCCCAGCCAGACTCTTATGCGTGGCTTGGACATCATCGAAGCCGTCTCCGAAGGAGTCAATGACATTGCCGAGCTTGCCGCCACAACCGGCATGACCTACAGCACAGCGCATCGCATTCTTTCGGCTCTCCAAGCACGCCACTACATCACCCGCGACCCTGTACGTGGCTACCGCCTTGGTCGAAAATTGCTGGAGCTCGGCTCCCTTGCCTATTCGCAGATTGATCTGGTTCGCCTGGCTCACCCCATCCTAGAGAAGCTGGCAAAAGACACCTCTGATACCGTTCACTTTGGCTATGCCGAAAAGGATCACGTGATTTATCTTGATAAGCTCTCAAGCCGGCGCGCCGTTGAAATCAGTTCGCGCGTTGGCGGTATAAAGCCGCTTATCTCGACAGGCATCGGCAAAGCGCTAATGCTAGACGCCGACGAAGACACATGGCGCCTTTTGTACGAGCGCAATGCCCACCTGCTGCGTGAACCTGGCACGCTACAACAGTGGCTTCTCACCATGCGGGACTATGCCAGCAAAGGTTGCGCCTACGACCTAGGCGAAGATGAGCAGTCTATTCGCTGCGTTGCCGCGCCGATTCGCGACAGCAGCGGCCATATCATTGCCGCCATCAGTGTCTCCAGCACGCTTGAGCATATGAGCACGGCACGCATGGAGCAACTGGAGACGGCCGTGCTAGATAGCGCCAGGCAGATCAGCGCTGAACTCGGCGCCACCATCTCCTAACGCCGCCAGCACCTCTACTCAATCAACGATTTTTCCGGGATTTAATATACCCTTCGGGTCAAGAGCACACTTCATCCGTTTGATCAGATCAACTTCGGCCTGACTTCGGCTATGACCCAAGTAGGGTTTCTTGTGGGTGCCGATGCCATGTTCTGCGGAAACGGAACCGCCCAGTTCGCGAGTGACGCCATAGAAAGCCTCTTCCATTTCACGCTGGGTCTGCTGACGATCGTCTGGCAGCGGCCCAACAACAACATGCAGGTTACCATCGCCCACGTGACCAAAGTACATGGCATGAATATCGGGGAACATCTCGTCCATAATCTGGCGCAGGCGCTCAACGCACACTCCAATTTGAGAAATGGGGAAGGAAATGTCGAAATTGAGGGTCGGCGCGTAGGAATCGAGCATCTCAGCGACCGAATCGCGTAGCGCCCAGAAGTCGTCCGCATCGGACTGAGATTGCGCCACGGCAGCATCCAGCACCCATCCCTGCTCCAGCGCATGCTCAAGCACAGCATCGAAGCGATCCGCGTTGCCTGCAGGCTCGGCTGACTGCATATCCATCAGCACGTACAGGGGGTAATCATCATCCAGCGGCGCACGAATGCCGCCCGCCGTGGTAGCCGAACGGTAGTAATCGTTCCACATCACTTCATAGGCGCTCACCAGTCCCGATAACCTTTGCTGAGCATAGCGCAGCAGTAATACAACCGAATTAAAATCCGGCAGTGCAATCAGTGCAGTGTTGGCGCCTGTGACCCCCGCATGCAAGCGCAGCACGGCGCGTGTAATAACCCCCATGGTGCCTTCAGTACCGATGAAAAAGCCCTTAAGGTCTGGCCCAGCATTATTCTTCACCATCTTGTTCATCATGGGCAAAACGGTGCCATCCGCCAGAACCACTTCAAGCCCCAACACTAGGTCGCGCGCCATGCCATAGCGAATCACCCGATTGCCGCCTGCATTCGTCGCGATGTTGCCCCCCACCTGGCAAGAGCCCCGCGCACCCAGGTCCAGTGCCAGCAAAAACCCCGCCTCCTGAGCAGCTTCCTGTGCGACCTGCAATGGTGTGCCAGCCAACACGGTGATGGTGGCCGACGCGTGATCGACTTCTTCGACACCACTCATCCTCTCAAGCGAGATCACCACCGCACCGGCTGAAGGCACGGCACCGCCCGCAAGTCCCGTCAGCCCTCCCTGCGGCACCACCGGCCATTGGTGGGTATGACAGACCGCCAGCGCCTTGGCAACGTCTTCCGTGGCGCGGGGCCGCAAGAACGCCAGCGGCATCTCACCGCGCTTGCCGCTCCAATCCCGAAGATACTTGTCGCTGATCGCTGCGCCCACCAGCACCTCGCTCTCCCCCAGTGCGGATTGCAGTGCGGCCAGCACGGCCACGGCGGCCGCATTTGGGGTGTCCAGATCGGAGGACGGAAAATCGGTCATGGCAAAGGGTCCTTACGTCGTCGTTATATAGCTCTTGGTGATGCCTTGATCTCAGGCTCAATTGGCATAGCAATTCTCATATTATGAGATCGGCATTCAATCCTTGCAAAAACGGTATCACGAAACTAGACTCCGAAACAGGTTACAGCGCTGCCCCCACTTGGTGGCCAATCGCTGGAATCGGCTTGGTTTGGTCACGAATTCAGCAGGACACGAGCCGCAGTGTTCGATTGCGGCAAGTATATCCATGTGGAGACAACACAATGACAGGCACCCTTCCCAAGCGGTTTTTCCGTTCCGCAGCCCTAGCTGCTGGCCTCTGCGCCGTTATTTCTGGCCCCACCCTTGCTCAGGAAATGGTTCTCAAGGCAGGCCATGCGGCTTCCACCAGCAATACTGGCCACAAGGCATTTGAATTCTTGGCTCAGGAACTGGCTGACAATACCGATGGCCGCATCAGCCTTGAAATCTACCCCAGTTCACAACTCGGCAGCGAACGTGAGCTGGTTGAGAGCATCCAGCTAGGCAACGTCGACATGACATTTGTCTCGTCGGCCGTGCTGGGCAACTTCAACCCGCAGTTCTTTGCCCTGGACATTCCATTCATGTTCAAGGACCGGGATGACGTATACCGGGTGCTGGACGGTGAGATTGGACAAAACCTGCTGACCAGCCTCGAGCAAGTGGGGATCAAAGGTCTTGGCTACTGGGAAAATGGGTTTCGGCAGCTGACCAACAGCAAGCAGGACATCCGCTCGCCCGAAGACCTTGAGGGGATGCGTATGCGCACCATGGAAAACGCTGTGCACCTTGAAGCCTGGCGCAATGTCGGCGCCAATCCGGCCCCGCTGGCCTTTGGTGAACTGTTCACGGCCCTACAGCAGGGCACCTTCGACGCACAGGAAGGGCCCATCAACCTGTTCTACGACATGCGCTTCAACGAGGTTCAGAAGCACATCACCAAAACCAACCACGTCTACTCACCGTGGCCCATACTTATCAATCCCAATATTTACAACAGTCTGAGCGACGAAGACAGGGTGATCTTGGAAGAAGCCGTCGCCAAATCGATAACGTATCAGCGTAACTTGGCGCAGCAGGCCGATGAAGCAGCCATTGCCGCCATGTCCGATGTCACAATCACTGAATTGTCTCCTGAAGAGCTTGAGGCCTTCGCCAGCCATATGGACCCCATCTATGACATGGTAAGGGAGCGCGTAGGCGACGAGATCATTGATGACATCCTGGCTGAAATAAAATAAGACCCCTTCAGCCTGCTACCATAACCGTAAGAACTAAGTCGTAAGCACTAACGCTCGCCGAGGCACCACCCACCCGGCGAGCGTTAGTGCAGACCTAGGTCGGCACTACACTCCACGGCAAACTGTACCGTACACAGTGTCTCGCCGTTGGCTAAATCTCGGACATCACAACATGTTCAAGTTTCTCGATAAACATCTTGAAGAAATATTTATGGTATTTCTTCTATCCTTGATGTCGATATTGATCGGTGCACAGGTATTCATGCGATATGTCATGAACGACTCGCTGACATGGTCGGAAGAACTGGCCCGATATGCCTTTATCTGGGCCACGTATATAGGGGTCGCAAGCGGCGTCAAACGCAATGCTCATATCTGTGTGGAAGCCGCTGTGACTAAGCTGCCAGCTCTCTACCAGCGCTATGCCGCTATAGTCGCCCACATTCTGTTCATTGCTTTCGCCATACTGGTCATGAAAGAAGGCTATGCACTGACACAGAAAATTCTCTCGTTTGGACAAAAATCATCTGCTCTTGGGATTCCCATGGGATGGATTTACCTCGCACCCACGGTGGGTTTCGGCCTGGTTATAGTTCGCCTGATCCAGCGGATCGTGTTCGAGATCCAGACGATCCGACGCAGCCACGGTGAGGTAAAATCGTGATTACCCTCTTGCTATTTGGTTCCTTTCTAGTTTTTTTACTTTTCAGTGTCCCTATTGCCATCTCGCTAGGGTTGGCATCCTCCTTTGCCTTACTGTTCAGCGGCAAGGTCAGCAGCACCTATATTGCCCAAGGGCTTGTCACCTCTATCGACTCCTTCCCGCTTATGGCGGTGCCCTTCTTTATTCTGGCGGGTGACCTGATGGGCGAAGGTGGCCTGTCTCGACGATTGTTGAACGTCGCCAACGTTTTTTTTGGGCGTTATACCGGCGGGCTGGCCGTTATCGGCGTAGTAACATGCATGTTCTTTGCCGCTATCTCCGGATCTGGCCCTGCCACGGTGGCAGCGATTGGTGGCCTGCTCCTACCCGCCATGGCGCGGGCCGGCTATGAGAAAGGCTTCTCTGTCGGCGTCATCGCGTCTGCGGGTAGCTTGGGCATCATCATTCCACCCAGTATTCCCATGATCATCTACGCGGTATCGGCCAACGTATCTATTACCGAGATGTTCATTGCCGGTGCGGTGCCAGGCCTGCTGATTGGTCTGGCGCTCATCCTTACTGCCTATATCAAGGCCCGCAGAGCGGGTTATACCGGCAGCCAGACCCGATACACCACAAAGGAAAAGCTCGCTACGCTATGGGAGGCAAAGTGGGCACTACTGGTACCGGTGATTATCCTAGGGGGAATCTATGGCGGCATCTTTACACCTACAGAAGCCGCGTCAATTGGTGTCATATATGGATTTTTAGTAGGCGTATTCGTCCATAAAGAGATCAAGATAAAGAGCCTTTACGAGGTGATTAGCAGGTCGGCACTGACCTCTTCCACCGTCATCGTCATCGTCGGCACTGCCACCATCTTTGGGCGCATGCTAGCGATTGAACGCATTCCCTTCATGATTGCTGAGTCTATCGTCAATCTGACCGACAACCCAATTCTCATACTGATGATGATCAACGTACTGCTGTTGATCATTGGTATGTTCATGGAGACGTTGGCCGCAATTATTATTCTGGTTCCAATTCTGCTTCCCGTGGTCGTCGCGGTCGGAATCGACCCCGTGCACTTCGGCATTGTGATGATCCTCAATCTAGCCATCGGAATGGTAACACCGCCAGTGGGGGTAAATCTGTTCGTGGGTGCTCGTGTTGCCGGCACGTCATTGGAAAAGGCATCCGTTGGTTCGATTCCTTTTATCTTGGCGATGTTCGCCATGTTGGCCTTGGTGACATACGTGCCGTGGATATCCCTGGCGCTTGTCAAACTGATGGGGTGAGATACAACCGCCCGTCAATGTTTTCTGAAAATCACATATCAGGAGTCAGAAATGGCACAGAAAATCAAAACAGCTATCATCGGCCCCGGCAACATTGGTACCGACTTGTTGGCCAAGCTGATGCGCAGCCCCTTGCTGGAGCCCGTCTGGATGGTGGGGGTAGACCCCGAATCTGATGGCTTGAAGCGGGCCGCTAAATTAGGCATAAAAACGACAGCGCAAGGTGTGGACGGCCTGCTGCCCTTCGTCAAAGAAGACGACATCAAAATCGTCTTTGACGCCACCAGCGCCTATGTCCATAAAGAAAACGCCGATAAGCTGACGCCTCTGGGCGTGCTGATGATCGATCTGACACCGGCGGCTATTGGTCCTTTCTGTGTACCGCCGGCCAATCTGAAAGAACAACTGGGGCGAGGGGTCAACAACGTCAATATGGTCACCTGTGGCGGCCAGGCCACGATCCCCATGGTGTATGCGGTATCACGCATTCAGCCGGTTGAATATGCCGAAATCGTAGCAACGGTCTCGTCCCGATCAGCTGGCCCCGGCACACGCAAGAATATTGACGAATTCACCCGCACCACCGCCAACGCGGTTGAGCAGGTTGGTGGTGCGAGGCAGGGCAAGGCCATTATCATCCTGAATCCCGCTGAGCCGCCCCTCATCATGCGCGATACCGTGCACTGCCTGACCGAGGGCGAGGCCGATCAGGAGAAAATCACGGCCTCCATTCACTCCATGATCACCGACGTACAGAAGTATGTGCCTGGCTATCGCCTGGTCAACGGCCCAGTGTTCGACGGCAATCGCGTGTCTGTGTACCTGGAGGTGGAAGGACTTGGCGACTATCTACCCAAGTATTCTGGCAACCTGGACATCATGACCGCTGCCGCAGCACGGACAGCCGAAATGTTTGCCGAACAGCTTCAAGCTATCGCGACCGCCTGAACGGGAGAAGAACCTCATGAGCAAGAACGTCATTCTACACGACATGACACTGCGCGACGGCATGCACCCCAAGCGCCACCAGATCACCCTTACGCAAATGAGCGACATTGCGCAAGGCCTAGACGACGCTGGTGTTCCCCTCATTGAAGTCACCCACGGTGATGGCCTGGGTGGTGCTTCTGTAAACTACGGCTTCCCCGCGCATACTGATGAAGAGTATTTGAGCACCGTAGTGCCTCTGATGAAACAAGCCAAGGTATCCGCCTTGCTGCTGCCAGGTATTGGCACCGTTGATCATTTGAAGATGGCGCACGACATCGGTGTCAGTACCATCCGTGTGGCGACCCACTGCACGGAAGCCGATGTGGCCGAACAGCACATCTCGCTGGGCCGTAAACTGGGTATGGACACCGTCGGCTTTCTGATGATGAGCCACATGAACGAGCCAAAGGGCCTAGCTGAACAAGCCAAACTGATGGAAAGCTATGGTGCCAACTGCATTTATGTCACCGATTCAGCCGGCCACTTGCTGCCAAACTCGGTGGTAGACCGTCTGAGGGCCGTGCGCGATGTGCTTGCGCCGGATACCGAGCTAGGCTTCCACGGCCATCACAATCTGGGCATGGGCGTGGCCAATAGCGTAGCGGCCATCCAAGCCGGCGCCGACCGCATTGATGCTGCCGCCGCCGGCCTAGGTGCCGGTGCCGGCAATACGCCGCTAGAAGTGCTTGTGGCCGTGCTGGACCTGATGAACGTAGATACCGGTGTGGATGTCTTCAAGATTCAAGACGTAGCGGAAGATCTGGTCGTGCCTATCATGGATTTTCCCATTCGCGTAGACCGCGACGCCCTGACCCTGGGCTATGCCGGGGTCTACGGATCCTTCCTGTTATTCGCCAAACGTGCAGAGCAGAAATACGGCGTCCCGGCACGCGAAATCCTCGTCGAAATGGGGCGCCGAGGCATGATCGGTGGCCAGGAAGATATGATCGAGGATACTGCCCTGTCCCTCTTGCGCCAGAAACAAAGCACCTGACCACTTTATCTATTCTTTTGCATTAGCTAAGACGGCGAGGAGGCTGGCCCTATTTCCCTTGATCCAGCCCATGCCGAGATAGCACTTAGGCCGGATAAGCCGAAGGCGCATCCACCATGACGATGGCAGCCATTTCTCGCCAGGTACGCTAACGCTTACCTAGCCGTCTGGCTGCCATATTCGTGTTAGGGGAGTATAGTGCTGGCGAGACACTTCCCGACCACGGAATTGTTGATGCCATGGTGGAACGCTTTGAGGGCCGTAACAGAGAAGTACTGGCAATCAGCCAACCTTACTGTTAGCAGCTTTAATCATTCCACTATTTTTTGAATCTCGGCTTCGAACTCCTTCATCTTTTTTCATTATACTCTTTCATCTTTACGGACTGACACTTACTTACAACGTCCCTCTCCAGGGCGTCGACGACTTTTTCTTTTCCGCTACTTTCAGGAAGCTCCCTTATCGCGCTAGAAAGCTTTAAAAAACTGTTTCCCGCTATACTAACCAACATTTTATTCCATGGTTTAACAACCATATTATGGAGCTGGTAGGTTGAATATTCATTACCCCAATCCTCTTTCTCCCATTCTTCCCTCCAATTCTCACCATATATACGACACTGGCTCTCAATCTCAACTATCCATGGCGCGCTATCTTCTATATACTTATCAATAGGATCAACAATCTCTCCACCCTGTTGAGCTTCTGACTCTGCGACACCAACAAAGGACAACATAATGAATGCCGACAACAAGACTGCAGGATAACCAAACCCCAATAAATGCATAGAAATACAACCCTCCACTGGATAAACAAAATAATTTTTTAATAACAAAAAACTGCTTTTTAATTTCAAAACACCTCATGAAAATTAAAACATATAAAAATCGCCTTTGAAAGGTTGGCATCTCATTAGCCAAGTGGAACACTCTGGTCAATCATATATTCCGTCACAGCATACGGGAGCCCGGCCCTACTCCATAAAAGCCGCCTTATTATTGAATTGACTACCTTAAGCACGGCAATGCGAAGGTATATCATGTCTTCGCTATCTTAACGGCCGTACCGGTGGCCACCAGAAAGAGCATCGACTTGCCGCCACCGGAAATCTCACTGTAATCAAGGTCGATTCCGATCGCCGCGTTGGCGCCCATCTCTGCGGCTTCACGACGGAGCTCGTCCAGACAGGCTACCCTTGCGTCACGCAAGGCGTCCTGTGACGACTTGTTGCGTCCACCGAAGAAGTCGCGGAAGCCGGCGAACATGTCCTTGAGGACGTTCATCCCGAACACACACTCCGCCGAGACGATGTCGATGTGCTCGGTGACACGATAGCCCTCGAGGTGCGAGGAGGTGGTGAGGATCACGCGATCCGACATTGCAGGACTCCTTCTGGTCGTCATGACATAGAGTGATGGCTCGAAGACAACCTAGCACCATGGCGAACGGGTGGCCCAGCATGGCTTGTGGAGGCACGATGGTATCCCTCCCCCATCTGAGCAGCTTCGCTGCTTTTCGCCTTCGGCCTGAGGCTGATGCTTCGCAACCGCTGCCACCCCGGCTCGATTTCAAGCGTCGGTGCCTCAATCGACACGGGCGAGCGGCCATAGACGATCACCAGCCGAGGCTCCAGCCGCTCGCACATGGCATCGACACCGGCCCGGTACCGCTCCACCACGTGTGGCCGGCGGGTATCCGGCACGCTGATGGAGACGATCTGGCCTGGCGGGATGCCATCGAAGCAGTAAGCGTGGCTCGGCTCGTCCGCCCAGTTCACCGTGGGTATCACGCGCAGCCCCTGGGTCTGCCACCAGCGGCCGAGCCAACGGCTGCGGTAGGTGTTCCATTGATTCACGACCGCGGGCCACTGCGGGTAGAGGCTGAAGTCCGGCGTCATCACAGCCCAGTAGCGGCGAAGGTGGATTAGTGCCGCGTTGGGCTTGTTCCAGGTCGTCTCGAAGCGATAGTCGTCGAGATAGAAGTGGCAGAGGTCGCGGGATTCATCGACGCGCTTGGTGCGGTAGGGCTGGAGACGGAGGTCGTTGGGCAGGGCCGTGAAGTCCTGCGGCACCAGGTCGGGGATGCCGAGCGGCGAGGTGCTGGGGAATACCTCGCGGGTGCCGGTGGTGTCCCAACCGCCGGGCTTGCAGGTCCAGGCCGGCGGCTGGGTGAAGGAGCGAGGCATGGGCGCCTCACTGCTTGGGCTTGGCGTCGTTGCCGCGGCCGCCTTTGTTGTTGATGTATTTCATGAAGCTCCTCACGATTACACTATTATAAATATAATAATTGCCAGCATTAACCCCATAATTTATCCAATAAAATAATGCATGGAGAGCAAGCTTAATGCCAAGCAAGAACAATAAACCTATTGCATATTCTTTAGTGATCGATTTGCTTTTTCAACACATTCGCTATAACCGATATAATCATCGCTCCCTTTATAAACATCTTCGCAAATCTGTATTGCTTGGCGATCTGTGCTCACCCCTCCACCTGGAGGATTGCATGCTGGTATATTAGCCGCAACTATCCAGATGACCAGAATCGAAAAAAATATATACGGCCCTTTACCTTCCAATTGATTAATCCTCAAGTCCGATGGAATTTGCCAGGCTAAACAAAATGGCTGAAATATGTTTTTTTATATCATCAGGAAGCTGAGAATAAACCTTTATTGCGGAAACATCTTTCGGAGAAATATTAAGGAAATACGTTTGATCATAACTAAGCCAGCCATCCGGCAAAGCTAGTGACTGCTCAATACTTTTAGCGAGAAAGAAATCAAAAGTCTTATTCTTGCAATATATATCACTTAAATCTTTTTGGCTAATATTAACATTCTTGCTTGCTAGGTGAGAAATGAAATTTTTTGAAGTAGGAGCACCGTCTAGGGCGCTTAATCCCTGTAGGAACTTTAGATTTACCACTCTATTTTTTTGAACTGAATCAATCTCGCTCATAGAAACTCCAATGCACGGATAATCCTAATTCAAAATTTATGAGAAAGGGGGCAAATAGATACGCTGTTCTTCCTGATTGCTTTCCTTTCCCCAAGGACCTGATATACACAGACCTTTGTCATTCCATCCTGATACTCTCCAATTAAGCTACCTTGACCTCTACCAAAACCAGGCGCACTGTCTGTAATCGATATTCGACAAATTTCTGCCGCGTTAATAGCATAAGTTTTTCCGTTATCATATTGACAGTACCGCATCACCCCCTTAACACCTAGATCCCTAACCAAGTTATATGTCCACGCTGAGGCACTAGAAAACATAAACATGCTTAAAAAAAAGACGAGAATATTAAAATAACTAGTTTTGCTCATACCCCCCCCTGGAAAAAAAGTCTGTCCCTGTGCATTAAATTTTCACCCTGACCAACTCCTCCCACCGCGTCGTATACCTCGGTGTCCTTCGTTCACACCTTAGCGCCCAGGCATTGCCTTGTCTCGGTAAACCTAGCCTGACAGTATCCCGACCCAGCTCGCGGTTGAACTTGTCGACCGTGGCCATGAGCCGCTGACTGCGTTGCTGTTCGGCCTCGCTCTGCGGCGTCTCGCCCAGGGAAAGCTGCCGGCTGGCATCGGCGCTGAGGTCCAGCAGCATCACGCCGGCCTTCTGGTAGCGGTATCCCTTGAGGAAGATCGCCTGCAGCCCATGGGCCGCTGCCCGGTTAATCTCGCGGGAGTCATCGGTAGGCCGAGAAAGCGGCACTACTACGCTGTTTCGGTACTGCGGCTGCTCGAGTTGAAAGGGGTTGGTGCGCACGAACACCATCACCGCGCTGGTGACGCTTCCCTGGCGGCGCAACTTCTCCCCTGCCCTGGCGGCATGCTGACGGACGGCCTCGCGCAGGTCGGCGGGATCGCCGGTCATGCGGCCGAAGGAGCGTGACACCATGATCTGCTGCTTCGGTGTGCTCATGTCGTCGAGCTGGATGGCGGGCTGACCACGCAGCTCCCAGACGATGCGCTCCATCACCACCGAGAAGCCGCGGCGGATCCGCTTCGGATCGGCTTCGCGCAGCTCCCATGCGGTCTTGATGCCCATCAGGGCCAGTCGCTCGCCGGTACGCCGTGCCACGCCCCACAGCTCGGTGACGGGCAACTGCCGGAGCAGTGCGCGGGTGTCGGGCCCATCAGCCTCGAGCTTGCACACGCCCTCGTAGGCAGGGATCTTCTTGGCCGCCCGGTTGGCCACCTTGGCCAGCACCCGGGTCGGAGCGAAGCCCACCGAGACCGGAATGCCGGTCCACTGGCGCACGGTCTGGCGCATAGCATGGCCACGCTTCTCCAACGTCGCCGGGTCGAAGCCCTGAAAGCCCACGAAGCTCTCGTCGATGGAGTAGACCTCGACATGCGGCGAGAACTCAGCCAGCGTCTCGGTGACGCGACGACTCATGTCGCCGTAGAGGGCATAGTTGCTGGAGAGCAGCACGGCCTGGCGCCGGATCGCCGGCGGCAGCAGGTGCAGGGCCGCACCCATCTCCACACCCAAGGCCTTGAGCTCGTTGGACCGGGCGACCACACAGCCGTCGTTGTTGGAGAGCACCCCCACCGGGCGCCCTTCCAGCCGCGGATCGAACACGCGCTCGCAGCTGACGTAGAAGTTGTTGCAGTCGACCAGGGCGATCATGCCGCACCGCCTCCCAGAGCGTGGACCACATGGGTCACCACACCCCAGACCTCGGCGTCCTGATCCATCAGTGGAATCGGCCGATATCGAGGGTTGCTGGCGGTGAGATAGGGTCGTTGACCGATGTGCTCGAGTCGCTTGACGGTCAGCTCGCCGTTCAGTGCCACGATCAGCACCCGGCCCGGCAGCGGGTCGAGGCTGCGGTCCACCACCAGCAGGTCGCCGTCGTGGATGCCGTCTCCCTGCATGGAGTCGCCTTCGGCGCGGACGAAGAAGGTTGCCGCAGGCCGCTTCACGACGTGGGCGTGCAGATCGATATCGGTATCCAGGTGGTCATCGGCGGGGCTGGGGAAGCCGGCACGCACGCGGCAACCGAAGAGTGGCTGAGCGGTCTTGGCTGGGGTCAGCGTGGCTCGTCCAAGCACACTGGCCGTGGTAAGGGGTGTCGTCGACATAAGAGATGGCTCAATACTGTACGCATGAACAGTATGGGCCATCATGCAGGAGCTGGCCAGTACCTGGGCTACTCTGGGTGCCCTTGCAGCTCCTCTGCCCTGGCGAAGACATCAGCCACGGTCATGCCATCAACCCGGCTTATTCATGAGGCCGACCTGAAAACGAAGATGGCGAGTGGTTTTCTCTTGTAGAATCAGGATGTTCCTGCCAGAACACGATTCAAGAGGACCACTCGCCATGGGTGAAACCCTAACGACCTGGTCGCCCTCGTGCAACGGCTCTGTCCGTGTTGAGCTGAGCGGCCAGCGCACCACCAGCGACAGCGGCGCTCTGCTGCTGCGTGAAGCCCTCGATAACAGCGGCGTGATCGAGGCGCTGGAAGACAATCTGGTCGATTTCCGCAACCCGCTACGCATCCGCCACTCGCTGGCCAGCCAGCTGCGTACCCTGGTGCTGCAACGGGCGATGGGCTGGATCGATCTCAGCGATACCGACACGCTGCGCCGTGACCCGCTCTGGCAGTTGGCCTGCAGCGATGCGCGCGGCATGACACCCCTGGCCCAGGACCGGCCGTCTCAAGCCACGTTGTCGCGGCTGCTGAGCTGCCTCGGGCGCAACGACAATATCGATGCCGTGCACGAAGGCCTTCTGCGGTTGGTGGTCTGGCGCCTGACCTCGCTGCAGAACGGCGAGCGTCCCAAGCAGCTGACGCTGGACATCGACGGCCTGCCGATCGAAGTCCACGGCCACCAAGGCGGGTCCGCATTTCACGGACTTTACGGTGCCCGCATCTACTCGCCGCTGGTCGCCTCGCTGGCCGAGACCGGCGACATGGTGGGTGGGCTGCTGCGCGAGGGCAACGCTGGCCCGGCTGAGAACGCCGATACTTGGATCCCGCATCTGGTGCGGCGACTCAACGAGAGCACCGGCGCTCAGGTACGGGTGCGCATCGACGCCGGTTTCACCGGCAACGCGACGCTGGAGGCCCTGGAAGAGCGTGACATCGAGTACCTGGGCCGGCTGCGCAGTCACACCGGTCTGCAGAAGCTGGCGGCACCGCACCTGAAGCGGCCACCCGGCCGGCCACCCGAGCAGCCTCGCGAGTGGTGCCACGATCTGGAGTATCAAGCGGGCTCTTGGTCGGCACCGCGTCGCGTCGTGCTGGTGGTGCAGGAGCGTCCCGATGACCTGCTGCTGCATGCCTTCTTTCTGGTCACCAACCTCAGCAAGTTCGACTGGCCGCCGGAGAAGGTCCTGGCGCTCTACCGCAAGCGCGGCAGCGCCGAGGCGCACATGGGCGAGGTGAAGTCAGCGCTCGACGTGCACCTCTCGTCGACTGATCGCGGCGCCTCCACCGTTCAGGACGTGATGGCACGCAACGAGGTGAGCCTGCTGCTCAGCCTCTACGCTTACCAGGTCCTGCATGGCCTGCGCTGCCTGCTGGAGCGGCAGACCCGGCAAGGCTGGAGCCTCAGCCGGATGCGCGAGCAGGTGCTGAAGGTCGCCGCCACGCTGAGGCTGCACGCTCGGCGAATCACCGTTCATCTGGGTGCCGCCGCCGACAAGTGGTGGCCGACGCTGCTGAAGGGGCTGCCGAAGCTGACCGCACTGAGCTGACGCTCCTGCGAGACCACCACAACATCAGAAAGCGAGCGACTGGAGCAGGGGTCGGCGATCACGTCTGCTTGGACGGTCGCAATTGATTCCAAAGAGCTATAAGAAAGCGGGAAAAAGGCAGCGCTCAAGAATTACTCAACAGCCACTCGCGCTGAAGAGGCCGATCCCGGTAAGCATTGCCACCAGCCAGGACCTTCAGACCGCTCAATCAGCATCCTCGTGAATGAGGCGGGATCAAGACGCTCAATGGCTCCCTCGAAGTCGAGCTGCTCACCTTCAGCCGGATCGGCGGTGAAATCCATGCCGTCCATGGCGACCAGAATCAGGGCATCGGAGAAGGCCTCACGCTCCTCAACTGGCAGTGACAGGGCCATCCTGCCGGCCGAATGGTAGAAGTCATCTTCGCTGGAGCCATTGATGGTGGGCTCACCGCAGCCAACAAGCAGCAGGAATGAGGTGAGTGCCAGGATGCGCAAGATTGTTTGCATGGTTCGCGCCATGGCCGAGTCCGAAACTGAACGTCACCAAGAACATCGCCCCGACCAAGGCCGGGGCGATGAATTATGCGGATCAATGAAGAAGCCCATCCATGGGCAACCGTCCTTGGTCCTTAGCTGACTCCAAGCCAGATGCAGTGCGTCTGATCGCTACTGCTGATTACAAGGTAGAGCTGCGAGAGCCCTCCAGGCCATGCTCAATGTCCTAAAAGCTTGTAAGAGATTGCTTACACGCTAGAGCTGAATCTCAGCAACAAGAGTTTCTCCCTCCACATCAGCGCGGTTGACCCGGCGCGAGATCGGCCACGAGATGAGTGCATCGGCTTCGAGGTGATGTACGGCAGCGCGGATGGCGTCACGCTCGTTCAGGTCAGGATCCAGCCAGGGTGTGAGGCTTTCGTCATCAAGCACCAGTGGCATGCGGTCGTGGATCTGTTTGGCAACGCCACGGGCCGGCTCGGTGATGATGGCGCAGCAGGCGGTGTCATCGTCGAAGGTCGCCCAAATCCCGCCCAGGAACAGTGGCTGTCGATCCTCGCGGGAGATGAACCAGGGCTGCTTGCCTCCCTCTGCTGGCATCCACTCATACCAGCCATCGGCAGGTATCAGGCAGCGGTGCTTATGGAAGGCCCCGCGAAAGTAGCGCGAGCTGTCCAGACGTTCGGCGCGGGCGTTGATGGGTGCAGGGCCGCTCTTCCCGGCCCATTGAGGCCGGTAGCCCCACCAGAGCTCGTCGAACAGCGGATCGCCGTCCATTGAATAGCGCAGCACACCTGTGATCCAAGTACCCGGCGCGACGTTGTAGCGAGGATGCCAGGCGTCGTCCGGTGGCGGGATGCGCAGCGAGCGAGCTACGGAGACGGGGTCGGTGAAGAAAGCAAAGCGACCACACA
This sequence comes from Halomonas sp. G15, assembly GCF_021282295.1. Classification (NCBI taxonomy): domain Bacteria; kingdom Pseudomonadati; phylum Pseudomonadota; class Gammaproteobacteria; order Oceanospirillales; family Halomonadaceae; genus Halomonas; species Halomonas sp. G15. The sequence continues at coordinate 65,361 of NZ_JAJSPA010000009.1, forward strand.
TTTCAGCGTTCCTTGCTGCCAGCTTCGTGCCTGATCAGTAACTCGCTGATCAACTGAGACGTATTTCGGCCTTCTCGCGCCTTGAGCCGGTGCAGAACCGCTTCAGCTTCGGGCGTAAGGTCCACAATCACGGCTTTCGACGTTACCGGTGCCACATCGACACCGATAGCATCCAGCCAGCTTCGAATCTCCAGGAGCCGCACCACGCCGATACCTGAGGGCGAGCCCCGCTTGATCTCACTCCGCTGCCACGCCTTCACCACCGCCTCACGGCTATCGAGTCCGGCATGTCTGAGGCATGTGACGGTATGGATGTCGAGCCCGTCGTACCAAGGTGGTGCCTGGTTCACGATGCGAGCCCAATTCATCACCCAGCGCTCAATGGCGCTGGTGGGCTTGCTCATGGCATCGGCGATATCATCAATGGAATAGCCTTGCTGCCTGAGCTGCCAGGCCTGCCGGGCAAGCGTCTCAATCTGCGTCATGGTGACTGGCCTCCTTGCTGGTCGCCTGAATCAGAGTAGCAAGGCAAGCAATGAATGCCATGGTGATTGAGCCGCTCCATCCTGCCGAGCAAGGATTGGGTGTCTGGACGAAGATGCGTGATGAGCTTTCAGAAGGAGCCGCTGTCCATTCCGATGGAACACCAGAAGTTAGATGCATCCTTGGCGAGGGGCCTCAGCCACCGAGGAAGATCTTTTCACGATGGTATGCCATATAGGCACGCTGCTTGGCTGTGAGGCCACCGGTAGGCTGTGACTCCGAGATCCCAAAGACCTGAATAGCATCGTGGCTTAGAGCATCGGAGACCAATAACTCGCCATCGTCAGTGAATGAGAGATATCCGCGGTCGAAGAGATGATCTATGTGCGGTGTCAGCAGAAGCCCATTGTGGCCGTCGAGCCGCTCGGGGTTGCTGGAGTCCCGCCATGGTTTGATGTGGCTGGCCTTGAGGTGTCTCTTTTCGGCAAGCCCTGTGACACGGCATCGCGGCTCAACAGTCTCCAGCTCTCGACGGAACCTGCCCTGCCCGCGGCGAGATAGCACCAGTTGTTCCTTCTCCGTAGCTGACAAGTCTGTGCTATCGCGTATACCTGCTTCGATGTCGTCATCGACAACAATGTGCCCATGAGTCGCAGCGAGTGTAGCAAGACGGTCTTTTGTGCTGGAGCTGGCGACAAGGTTCAGCAGCAGTTCTCCCAACTCCGCCGAGATTTGTGCGAGGTAAGCGACTTGGTTGCCGTCACCTGAGGCATTGATTGGCGAGTATTTCTCTGGAAGCAAGGACCTGATCGTCTCGATATGGGCCTTCGGTCGCAATGGACGATCTGTCGGTTGGAAATCAACGGGGACGAACCAGCCCTCCTGCTCCCAGCTTTTCCCTGCAACGCCAAACTCACTGGGTTTCTGAGCCGTTACTGCAGAACCGGTGGCAATGCCGACATCCCGGATCTGGGCAGAAGCGTAGGAGAAGATGATGTCGCCCGGCTGGACCAAAATCATGTTCTCGTAGAACTGGTTTCGATGACCATTCTTTTTGACCTTAGGCGACCAAATATATCCGCCTTCAGTCTCCTGTTGGTACGTTTGCTTATGGTTTACCCACCAGTACGCCATACATGCCTCCTGCACTATTTTCCGGCAGCCTCCCCAGAGAGAAAACCTATCACTCAGCCGGTTACGACACTTTGGCCGGAGTTACTCAGCCGGCCAATACACACGCATCAGCGGCACCAGGGCCCTGCCCTCTAGGTCGAACCGGTCATAGTTGTCGACGGTCAGATATGCTAAGTCGTCTATATCGACCAGAGTAACCGGAAGCGTAGCGCGTTCCGCCTCATAGCGCGCCTCGCGAGTGAAACCACCCGTACTCAGGTAAACGCCATTGTCACCATCGCGCAAGGTGCCGATGAACCCACGAATATCTTGAGCCCCCATGCTACCGCTACGATGTTTAACCTCGACCTTGATCCGTGGCTGAGTAAGGCCAAGACCATCCGGGGATGCCAAGACATCCACTCCACGGTCTGGCCCACGAGGAGAAACCTTCGTGCGGTAACCCATAGCGCGCAGCACGGCGGCGGCAAAGTGCTCCATCTCTTCTGGAGTAAGCTGCTGAATTTTATCCTTTATCAGCTCATGACTACGTGAGCGAACATCCTCACTGAGCTCAATAAACTCAGCCTCGATCTCTTCTGGTGCATAGGCCGCTGTAGAGGCCTTCCCCTCAAGCACACCGCGCATGTCGCCAAGCACTTCAGCAGACAGCCGAAATACCGCAAGGGTAGACCCCAAGGAACTACGAGTAGCTTGGCCGAGGTCATCGCGGGACACCTTGCCCTGCCATTCGACACGGCGAATGTTGGCATAATCGCCAACCTGTTGTTCGGGCAACATAAAGTCATACTCGCCCTGATCAATGCCCACCAGATACTGACGCAGCTCGGGGCTGTATGTGATCACATAGTCCCCTGACTGGATGTCATCACGGAACTTGCGAATCATTGCCACAGCGTTCGCGACGGCTCCCGCCTTGGCATTTCCATAGCTCTCAATAAAAGCCTGTCTCAGGGCCTCATGGCTGCCATACTGGCGCAGATCGCCAAGGTCGTTCCAACCGACGGCTACACACTGACGTGACTCGAAGTCATCGAACAGCCGGCCACCTTCACCGGCGCGGATCATCCATCCTTGGGGCATGTTCAACTCCTCTTCATCACATGGAAATGGTATCAATCGAAAGAAGCTACCTTATCGATAATCTGAGATCTCATGTCGCGACCACCCACTGACCTCTCCACGATAATAAACAATCCTTTGTTGTTACTTTTTTCCTCCCATAACTGCCCAATGGTCCGCTTTTCAGCGGTGTCGGGGCCATCGGCTATGTGGGCTCCCTTGTACTCTACAACGAGCAGGCGACCGTCCTCCAACTGAGCAACAAAATCCGGATAGAACTTGCCCGTGGCTGTCGGAAACCAGAACGAGTTGGGGTGGCGTGCGACGTTGCGAATCCAATACTTCAGACCTGGCAAGCTGTCAATAGCTTGCGCACACTGGAATTCCTCACCGTTCTCCGCTCCATCGAAAGCAGGCACATGATCCGGCCCAAGAAAGTGCTTGCGAGGTTTCCATTTCCCACGATACCGCCGCTGATCCCAGTACATGCCGTCTTTGAACGCGAATGCTTGGTCGAAGGACACCTCAACCTTCGCCTCAGGAGAAAAAAGGTAGCACTGGTAGACGCCATTGCGTTCCTGCTGGCGTATCGCTGCGAGCTTTTCACGAACCTTTCGGGCAAGAATAAACTTGCAGCGCATCAGCGCAGTGATGTGCATTCCGCGTGCGGTCATCAGGTGGCTGACCAGGTCACGCAGCCAGCGCAGCAGTTCGCTCTGATGAATGTCGGGCTGCCTCACCTGCCGGTCGAGCCAGAGCACGAGCGCCTCCGGTGTCCACCCTTCGACATCGACGTCGAGCGCCAGTTGTTCTACTTCGTCCGCAAAATGGTAAGTGATGTGGTTGCCGTCTAGGTTGATTTCGAAACTGCGAGCCGTTTCACGGATCGCGAACTCGCCTTCACCCAGTTTCGACGAGTGATCGAGCAGCGACCAGTCGTGGAACTCCATGAACACGTCAGTATCAGCGAACTCGAACTGGCCCTGGATCTCGGATACCAGCCGAGGGACCTCGAACGCCGCGTCCTGTTCTGCAGGCGACAGCTGGTCATTCACCTCGACGCGATACTTAGTGACGGCCGCCGAGAAGTCCGTTCGTTCGGACTCGGGAAGTGCTTCAACGATCACCTTTTCGAGGCCGCCATCAACACGCCCCGTCACAGCAATTTCGATCTTGCCCCCATCGGTTTCGCGAACGCTAACCCCTTCGCGCTTCTTCAGAGCGGAAACCACCTCAGGTGTCGCCGTCACCGTGTGCTTAAAGGTCGGTTTGGGCTTGTCGCGAGGGCCGAACAAGCCAGTATCGACATCAAGTGACGTCTGCGTCGGCTCGATGTTGTCTAGCGCCTCATCCTCCTCGAAACCCATGGCCACCAGCTTGTCGGCCAACGAACGAGCAGCCTCGCCAAAGGATGGCTCCGACAGAAAGGCATAGGCGCGGTTCAGGTCTTCAACCTTACGTCGCTTGGCATAAGGCATCCGCAGGACGCGCCCTAGCAATTGTTCAACGTCTACCGCGCTCTGAATCCGAGAGACCGAGCAAAACGCATAGGCAAAGGAACAATCCCAACCCTCCTTAAGTGCCTGGACAGTGATGACGTATTCGATCGGGCATTTCGGATCGAATAGGTTGATACCATCCAGTTCGCGCTGATCGCCGGTCGCCACAGCGATCTTGTCCTCGGAGATCTGCTCGACCTCCATCAAATGCTTCTTCAGCACCTCAACCGTCACCTCCTGATTCTTCGGCTGGGCCTGGAACAGGACTATGGGACGAATGTAGTCGCTATCCTTGTCGGCTTCCTCTGCCAGCGACGCCCGCGAGGCGATCGCCCCGTTGACGGCATTCTGCCAAGTGTCGTGCTCGGACAGCATGATCGGCAGCTTGATCATTTCCTCAAGCTTCAGTTCCTGAGCCGTTACACTGTGCAGGATGTTGGAGTTCATCCGCGGCGTCGCTGTGAATTCTATGATCGCCGACGGATTTACCCGGCCCTGCATCTCTCGTGTCAAACCAGTGACTGCGTTGTGCGCCTCGTCTACGATCATCAGAGGCCGGTGAACATGCATCAAGTTGGCGAAGGAAAACTTCACGCCGCCGCCTTCCAGTGTTTCCAACCCCGGCATGTTTTTCGGCAGTGTAGTGAAGTGCGGCTCCATATTCTCGTTATGGGAATAGACCTTGCGGCCTTCGGTATTTGAAACCCGTAGGGTCTGGATCGTTCCTACAACAATGCAGCAGTGATCACGTATATCGTGCGGACGGATATGAGCGAAATCAGCGATGTCGAAAACGCGCACCCGGCCGTTGAAGGCCCCGTCCAGTGCCTGCCGGTAGGGGTGGCGGGAGTTCTTCAACGCCTCGGCCGTCTGCAGCCGGATGGTATTCGATGGCACCAGCCAGAGAACCATCGGATAGTCTTTCTCCACCCAGGCGTCGCGAACTATGCCGATGGAATGAGCGCCGAGGATTGTCTTTCCACCTCCAGTAGGCAGACGCAGGCAGACATAGGGTACGGTAGGAAGCTCAGTAAGTGGCGTGTAGGTGCCGCCATATTGGCCGAGCCGTCCCGCCTGTTCTGGCTCTTTGGTGATCGCTTCATAGGCGCTCTTTGGGCCCGCCACACGAGCGTCCTCAAAGAACCGGCGGAGAACAGAGAGTGTATCTGTCTGGTAATGCTTCAACTTCATATGATGTCCCTTTAGGCCCGAGCTTTTACGTCGTAAGGCGTTTGCTTGAACGTTATGCTCTCCCGGTCAAGCGTGGTAGGGGTAAGTCGGGATTGCTCACCGTAGACAGTGAGCGGGCCATCGAAGTCCGGGGCCACCTTGGTGATCTCTTCCCGGATAAGGGCGAGCGTTGCGCGGGTCAGCACGTTGCCACCGCCAGGCCTCTTGTCGCCAAGGATGCCGTTGTAGAGTAGTGCATGGGCGTGGCCATTGTGGATGCCGAGCAGCGGGCTGTCGCCACTGCCATCCCATGGCCGATCTGTTTCCGAGAACCAGACATGCGCCGCAAGCACCGCGAAGCGGATGTCCTGCCGGATGTGGCCTTCCTCGTCAAAGACGGGCGGGCCGAGCCTTAAGAAGCGAAACCCGCCACCTCCTTCCCAGTTTACGGCCTTAGAAATTCCGCCCTGTTCACCCTCAATGACCTTTTCCAGGCGTGGCGCACAGTGTGTGCGTGCATGTTCACCCATCTCAATCCCGATGTAGCGGCGGCCCATTTTTTGAGCAACAGCAGCTGTCGTCCCTGAACCAAGAAAAGAATCGAGAACAAGTTCTCCCGGCTCGGTTGTCAGCTCAAAAATTCTTTGTATCAAAGCCTCTGGCTTTTTACCGCCATCAAAAGCAACCCCACCTTCATTATGGGAATTATTTGCCAATATATCGTCCCATATATCTGAAATAGGCTCCCCAGTCACGAGCTGGCCGCCTACATCAGCCACTTTATTTTTATAAAAGGCTAACTGCTTCCCCTCTATATAGAAATTGAAGCCACCGTCGTCTCGTCTAGCAGAGAAAACGACTCCTGGTGCTTTTCTAGATTTTGCAAGTGCTACTCTGCCAGCTTCCCCTGCATCTTGGTCTTGGATTCGAACACGCTGGACAACTCGATCACGATTTTTAATCACAAACCGATGGAGCTCTTCTTCATAGTCATCACCCAAGTAGCTCTTAAGCTGATTAAGCTTCATACCATGAGCCTTGGCAAACTCCTTAAGTACGGTAGAAAACTCCCACTCCGTTTCTGTTGTCATGTCGCCAATGATAAATTGACTATAACGAGGGTCGCGCTCCCGCCCCCGCCGCACATGTTTCGGCCGCCAAGATGCCTTCCGGTTTGCAAACCCGATGACATAGCTGGCAATCGTTACCATTCCTGGGTTAATCGTCTTTGGACCAGAGACGGAACTTTGCTTGAACGTCACAGAGTTAATGAAGTTTTTTCGCCCAAATATCTCGTCCATTATCACTTTTAGATAGTGAGCCTCATTATCGTCGATGGAAACCCAGATCGAGCCATCCTCTGTAAGAAGATCACGAAGCAGCTCCAGACGCGGCCACATCATGGCCAGCCATTGCGTATGCTCGAGGTTGTCGTCATAGTGCTCGAAGGCGGAGCGAGTGTTGTAGGGTGGGTCGATGTAGATGCACTTCACCCGGCCGGCATAGAACGGCAGTAGCGCCTTCAATGCCTCAAGGTTGTCGCCCTGGATTAGCAGGTTGCCTTCGCCATCGTCACCCGCAGATAAATCCGAGACTTCCTCCAATAGCCGATAAGGCACGCGCTGTGCCGTGCGGATGTTCTCTTCCCGTGTTAGCCAGTTCAGTATTGGCATGATTCGCGACCGCGTCTCTGTTTAAAACTGGGATCGTAGCACGCTAATGCTGTCGACATTCATAGTTAGGGAGATCGCCACTCCCACGGCCGCTGCTGCATCCCCGGCTCAACCCATACTCCCTGCCCTTCCTGGCGAGCCTGGCGCTCCGCCGCAGGATAGCGGCCATCGCTGCAATAGCGGTTATACACCGCTGCCTGCCCCGCCTCGACCATGGCCAAGTTGAGGCTGACACTGCCCATCAGCACCTCACCCACAAGCCGACCGTATCGGTCGCGTTCAATCGGGCGGATCTCCACCTGGCTCGGGGTGATGCTGCGCAGGTGATCGCGACTGCGGCGGCCCCATGGCTTTTGGCCCATCTCCGGGGCGTCAATGCAGTGGAGGCGGATCTTCTCCTCGCGCCCGCCGCAGATCACCGTCATGGTGTCGCCGTCGTAGATGTTGCGTACGGCGCATGTCTGAAGCGATACACTTGAATTCTGTGCATCTTGCTCAGGGGCAAACAGCCCGTCCCACAGCCATGGTAAGGAGAGCGCCACGATGGCAGCGGCCCAGAACAGCGACATCCGATTGTGCCGACCCCGCCGGATCAGCTGTACCACCAGCCGGGCCACCATTATTAGTTGTGTTTTTTTCATCTTCCCTACCTGTCACGAGAAATCCTGTCACGTTTCAGCAACCAGGGCCGCAATTCGGCGGGTATCACGCCCGCCGTAACATCATCCAGTGTCACCTCGGGCGTCGTGACAGAAGGTACATGACGCACTTGAACCGTCAGCAGCAGATCACGCAACGGGCGGGCCCCCCATTCCTCGAGCACGGCCGGTGCAGCGAAGATCAGATTCACACTGTCCCCGGTGACCGCCACTGTAGGCGCCTTGGGCTCTATACCGCGTGCAGTGAGGCTACCGATCAAATAGACCTCTCCGACGGCCTCAAGCGGCTCCAGCGCCGCCCCAAGGGCCGCCGGCGAGGTGTGCTCGGCGGCAATCTGACGTGTGGTGGTGACCTGGGCCTCCCCCTTCACCGCCACGGCGCTATCAACATACCAGCCGCAATCACCGGTGCGGCAAACGCTCTGGGGCCCCTCGGGTGTTCTGATCAGGAAGCCTGCCCCCTGCCAGGAGCCGATGATGGGGTAGTCGCCGCTGACATCGGCATGGGTGAGGTTGTCCCGCCCTTCCAGGCGCAGCGTCCAGCGGTTGGCGCCCTTCTCGGCGTCGTAACGCTCTCGGGCCGCGGCGATGTCGCCTATGGCCGCGGCGATCACGCTGCCGGTGCCGGGCTTGGCCTTGGCCATGTTGAGTAGCGGGATGGTCACGACCGCCAACAGGACCGCACAGGCCAGCTCCCCCCACCCCATGGCGCGCATGCGGTACCGCTCATTGCCGGGCAGCACGCAACGCCACCGCGCCGGCCAGAACCACTCCACGCCGGCCGGCGTCAGCATATCGGCCACCGGATGCGAGGCATAGCCAGCAACCACGGCAAGCCATACCCCGCGGGGCAAGAGAGGCCACAGCATCAGGGCCAACACCACGCTGGCCAGCAGCGAGTGGGTCAGGGTCCGGTGGCCGAAGCGGTACTCCAGCGGCTCGGAGAGCCACGGAAACAGGCGTCCGACGATGCCGTGGCGCTTGTCTAGATCAGGCAGCAGCCCTGCTGCGGCAGCCAGCCAGGCCTCCGGAAGCGTGGGTGCATGCCCTACGCCAAGGCTCACCGCGATGAAGGCCGCCTGACCGGCAATCATGTGAGTCGGTGCTAGCATGGGAGTCACCCACTCAGGCAGGAGATCCAAGGATGGCGCGTTTCACACTCGAGAGGGGCCGCTGGTACGGCCGGAGCATGTACCCCGGATATTCCGGCCCCTACTTCTCGCCGATTCGGGTCGTCGAGCTGCGGCCACTTGGGACCGGCAAAAGCCTCATGCAGCTCAGGTTCTTCAACGTCAACTACGCCGCCGGGGTGCAGCTGTTCCAGATGCCGTTGCGCGTCCTCTACCGGGCTCCCGACCACATGCTGGCCGCCCTGGTGGCAGATGCCGACAAGCCGCCGGAGCGCACCGCGGTGATCAGCCCACTGACCTGGGCGTGGCTGAAGACCTGCGATCCGCAACACCGCTTCGACACGAGCTTCAAGGATGCCGAGCAGGCGGCGGCGCACCGCTACCAGCACCTGAACTTCTGAGCGTCTCACCGTCGGCTCCGCATCTGGAAGAAGAAGAAGCGCAGTCCCATGAAGATCGCGGTGGCCACGCCGGAAAGCACCAGCATCTCGGTGTCGCCGAGGCCACGGCTGATGTAGCGACCGGCGATCCCGATCACCAGCAGCACCACCACCAGCGGGGTCATGTCGACGTACTGGAGCGCGGCGCTGTGATAGAGGCTGCGGGCCTTCGCCGGAGTGATCTCCCGCTCCTTGCCGGCCTCCTCGAGCATGCCGCGGATCGCTGCCGGCACACCGCCGCTGGCCTGGGCAACGTGGCGCAGGAAGCGGTCGCGGGTCGCCTCGTCGGTGAAGCGCATGGGATTGTCGGCCAGCCAGCGCTCGGCCAGGGTGCGACTCTCCTCCAGCGGCAACGGCTTGAGCTCCACTTGTATCTGGAAGCGCCACAGCAGCCGGTCGATACGCACCCGGCGGTTGCTGTCGTCCATGCAGGCCACCACCTGCGCGCAGTCGAGGATCACCGCGAACAGCTCGGCCTGGCTGGGAGGCACTTCCAGCGTCTCCAGCAGCACCAGGAAACGCTGACGGCGCAGGCTGTTCTCGAGAAGGGCCACGGTGTCAGCCACCGGCAAGCGACGCAGCGGGCGCACCAGGTCGTTCCAGGGCAGACAGCCCTCCCGCCTGGCCCGTGCCAGGGTGCGCGGCGGCAGCAGTGCCTCGGGCACTGCCAGCCCACAACGCTCGTGGATTTGGCGAGCCAGCTCGAGCAGACTCGATTTGGTCGTGCCGGCCGGCACGAACACCACCGGCAGCTCGCCCCCTTCCAGCCGATCGCGCAGATGACGCAGAAAGGCGCTCTTGCCGATACCGGCGCGACCGTGGATCAACACGTTGGCGCCGCGGCCCGCTGCCGTCAGGGCATCATCTGCCTCGCGTGATCGGCCAACAAATCCCGTAACGTCGTCCACTGGCCACCCCCGAACTCTCTTGCCACATGCTCCCTCATGGCCTCGCTGCGTCGCTGGCGGGCAGCGTAGAGCAGGTCGGCCTGCTCCATTGCCTCGGCCACCGGCCACAGGCTGTCCGGTTCGGCGATGCCCTCCTCCACCTGGCGCTGCTGGTACTCGAGGCGGTCACGCCGGAAGGCGCGCATGCGCTGCGCCTCGTGAAGCTCCAGCATCACCGCCTCCAGCTCTGCCACACTGGCCAGGAAACCGGTCAGCACTCCATCGCGGCTGGCCATCCAGGTACTGCGTGCCTCCGCGGTACGTAGCTCGTGGCTGCGATCGAACAGCGGGATGGTGACGCGGATTCCAGCGTTGGCCCCCGCGGCACCGCCTTCCGCAGTGCCACGCTCGGTCCAGCCGAGAGTGATGTCGCTCGACCAGTCGCGCTGACGGGTCGTTTCGCGGTATTCGGCATGTTGCGCCTGCAGTACGGGATGGACGCGCTGAACCAGGGCGATGGCATCGTCCAGAGGCGCCGCCAGTACCACTTGTGGAGCGGACAATGTCACGGCGGCCGCCAGCACCGTGACGCGGATCATCCGAACAGCTCCCGCTGCACCGGGGTCATGCTCACCAGCACCAGGGAGTGTTGCTGCAGGACCAGCAGCTCCTTCACTTGGGCCAGGGCGTCGTGATCCATGCCCTCGGCCTCGAGGACGATCTGCAGCTTGCCCTCGTCGGTGGTGGTGATCTTCTTCACCTTGGTGGTCAGCTGATCGACCCGGGCATCCACCGGCAGCGGCTGGCCGTCTGCGCTGATGTGGATCATGGCATCGCTGCGCGGGGTGTCGGTATTGGCTTGGGTGGTCATGATGGCAACCTCTCGGCTTCACAACTGCACAGGCGCTCGGGGCGCGGTGCGGGATAGGCGACCGGCTGGACCGGTGGCCGATGATCAGGGTCGACGGTCTCCGCTGGCCCCAGGTAATCCTCAATCACGGTGCGCGCCTGCGCCCAGCCGTGGCAGATCTCGGCGCGATAGCCCTGTCGTGACAGGGCCGCCACCCAGCGACGCTGGGCGTCCGATGGGCGGCCGGTGCGTGTCTTGAGCTCGATGTACAGGCCATGGAAAGGCCCGCTGGCGACCGGCAGGCAGATGTCCGGAACTCCTGACTTCACGCCCTCGGCACGCAGCTTCTGGGCCTCCACCGAGAAACGCACGCGACGGCCGCACTTATCAGTACGCTCCCGGGCAGGCCGCAGTCCTCCGTTGGGGATCGCGTAGAGGAGGTCGAGCACCGGCCATCGGCCGACGGCGAACTCGGCCCACTTGAACAGGGCAACCTGCTCAGCATGCTCGCTGGCATTCATGGCCGTACCCTCCGCACCTGCCCCTTGAGCTCGTCCAGCACGCGCCGGGCCTGGGCGGCATCGGCCCGCCGCAGCCGCGGCAGACGATGTACCCGGGATTGCGGCAGGCACTGTTGGCGGTACAGCTCGCGCAGCTCTGCCACAGTAGGGAAGCGCGGACCGGCAGCGACATGTGCCTTCACCGCCGCCAGGAACAGGCTGTCGTCCAGATGACGGAGCTGGTCCCAGTACACCGCCAGGCGCTCGCGGCACAGCTCAGTGCCATAGGCGGCTGACAGGTACGCCATGCCCTTCTGAAACGTCTCGTCGTGCATGATCTCGTCCTCCTGCGAACAGGGAGTCCAGGGCCATCAGCGTCCCGTTGATGCGGTTGGCTTCGCCATGGCGTGTGGCTTGCGCCACTGGCAGCGGCTCGATGTCCGGCTCCAGCTCGTCCTCCCATCCCCGTCGGCGCAGCCAGGTGGCCGGATACGGGATGAACTGCCCACCCTCGCGGCGCCAGTCCGGCGATGTCCGGGCGAATGCCACCGCCGACAAAATCTGATCGAGCAGAGCGGCATCAGGCTTGAGCGCCTTCCAGGCCTTGAGTGCATCCGCCTTGCCGCGCCGCCGTGGGTAAGCCTTCCAGAACACCGCAAAGTCCCCCATCTGAGCAGCTTCGCTGCCTTTGGCCTGCGGTTCGGTGGTGAACACCTCCCTCAGGAGGTCACCATCCTCCGACGGTTTGTTCGGCCTCGCGCTCGCCGCAGGCGATGCGCAAGAGGGGTTATGTCTGTTCTCTGGTCTGTTCTGGTATGTTCGGGCGGGTGGATCACCCGCGGTTTCGTGGTAAATCACCCGCCCTTTCAGGGGTAATTCACCCGCCCTTTGTCGGCATTCGGCGGGTGAGTCACCCGGGGTTTGTTGGGGTTCACCCGCGGTGGCAGCACCCGCCTTTTCCTCCCCATCGGCGGGTAAACCACCCGCGTTATCTGTCGCCTCACCACTCGGCTCTGCCCACAGCCGGTAGCGAGAGGTTGCCGAGCGTCCACCGCCGCTTTCGGTACGCACCCAGCCGAAGTCCTCCAGCCGGCGGATGGTGCGCTGCACATCCCGCCTGTCGATGCCGGTCAGCTCCGCCAGGGTGCTCACCGCCGGCCAGCAGACCCGGTCCGCACCGGCGTGGGCGTAGAGCACTCCCAGCACGCGAAGATCGCGAGCACCCAGTCGCCTGTCGGTGAAGACCCCAAGCGGCATCCAGGCGAATCCAGGGGAAGCCATCAGGCCACCTCATCCGCCAGCAGGTGTGTCAGCGGAATATCGAGCGCATGTGCTATATGCTTGAGGCGCTGTAAGGTCACCGCCCGCTGGCCGCTCTCGATACGGCTGATCACGCTTTGGTCACAACCGATACGCTCTGCCAGTTGAGCCTGAGTGAGCCCTGACTGCTCACGTAGTTGTTTAAGATTCATCACCGCCTACTCCCACTCATGTCATAATGGTTGTCATATTGACATATCTCAAGGCATGCTTATGCTTATCTGTCATATCCAGGACAGCTAATTTCAGGTGACCTCTACATGGAAATCGTCTCTGCCAGGTTGCGTGCAGCCAGGTTGCAGAAAGGCCTGCACCAGAAAGAGCTCGCGGAAGCTCTCGACATGGATCAGGGCAATCTGTCGCGGGTTGAAAAAGGCAACCGTAGCTTGACCGGCGAGCAGCTGCGCCGAGCCGCCAAGGTGCTGGAAGTCTCGACCGACTACCTGCTCGGGACAGAGCCGGACGGAAGTAACTGGAAACATGAGCCTCTTGGAGAGCAGGCACGACTGGCCACAGACTCTTCCACTCCACCCGGCCTGCGTGAACTTGCCCTGGACGGAAATCTGGTCAGAGTACTGATGATTACCGAACAAGAATGGCATGCCCTCTCCTCCATTTTGCTTCCTGGCGAAGTCGATCGTGATGGCTATGTCCAGTTGCTGTTCACGATCAGGGCCGTGTGTCAGTGAAGCAGCAACGGCGAGCTGATAAGGTAAGGCCTCTGAACAGACAAGATTCATAGGTTCCCGAGCAAGTTGGCTCGGGAGAAATTCATCCGGGGAGGATCGGTTAAGGTAGAGGCAGCGGAAAACATCCTGTATGGCATGGTGTATGGTGTCCGCATAAAGATCGGCTAACCTTTTGTTTTTATTATCCAGATCGATTCCCTTCACCCGCTCCAGTTTCTTCCCGCCCTCCGTGGCCCTCCCTTCCCCGATACACGGGGTCACGATGGAGCTTGCCATGGCCCTCTTCCTGCTGGTCTTCGCCGTCTGCCTGCTGATCTTCGGCGGCATGGTCGGCCTCCTGCTGCTTTCCGGCACGCCGCGCTTTCGCACCGACCCCGTGCAGTTGCTGACGCTCTTCGACCAGGCCCTGGTGGGCCGCGTGAACGAGAGTGAATGGAACGCCATCATGGGCTACCCGATCCGTCACGACGACTATCTGGATGGCGTGCGACGCCGTGCCCAGCGCCTGATGGAAGAGCACGGCAACCACGGCCGCGCCGCCCGCGGCAAGCCGCTGCTGGACGCGACGGGACATGGCGAGCTCGAGGCGCTGCGCGCCCACCTGGCGAGCCGCCAGGCCCTGCGCGAGCGTCAACGCAGCGTGGAATGAGACATCCTGCCGCAAGAGGTAAGATGTCACTTCGCCCGCCAGCCTGAGGGAGGCCGCCGTGCCCAGCGTGATCCGCCAGATTCCCCTCGATACCGCTACCCACCACCATGCCCATGACTTCCATCAGGTGGTTATCGGCCTTCGCGGCCGCGCGGAGTTCGAGATCGAGGGGCTGGGCGGCGCCATCTCGGCGCTCTCCGGCTGCATCGTGCCGGCCAACCATGTGCACTACTACGCAGGCACCGGCGACAACCGCCAGCTGATTCTCGACCTGCCGACCCGATCCGTGGCCCTGACCGGGCACCAGCAGCGACTCTCCCGGCTGTTCGATGCCCCCCGCTTCTTTACCCCGGACGACCCGCTCAAGCGCTACCTGGAATTCCTGCTGCTGGAACTCGAACACTCGGCCCACGACCACGAACAGGGCGAGCGCCTCGCCGCCACCCTGCTGGGCTGCCTGCACAGCCGCCTGGCCCGTGATGAACCGCCGCCTGCCCCGCGACTCGACCTGGAGCGACTCGAGCGTTTCATCGAGGCGCATCTTGCCCGCCGGCTGAGCGTCGCCGACCTGGCCCGAGAAGCGTGCCTCAGCGAGTCGCACTTCCGCGACTGCTTCCGTCAACAGACCGGTCTCACACCCTGGCAATTCGTGCGCAGGCGGCGCCTGGAGGCTGCCCGGCGCCTGCTCGACGAGAGCCGGCTGCCGTTGGCCGAGATCGCCGCCCTCACCGGCTTCAGCACCCAGAGCGCGCTTTCCCACGCCTGTCGCGAGGCGTATGGCCAGCCACCGAGCCGCCTGCGTGGGCGCCTGGCCGCCACGTCCCGGCCCACCGCCGGCGCGCTGGGACGCACCGCTCCCTCACCACGGATTAAGACAAAAGTCTAACCATCTGACGCCATCGTCGGGCAATTACCGCGGTTTTCGCAACAACTCCCGCGGAATCCATAAGCATCATCAGCGCCTGACACCTACAGTCAGGGGCAGGCCAGGCTGCAAGAGCTTCGCCCTCATGGCGCCGGCGAGGCCGGAGAGGGGGTCCAGCCCCGGACGCCACACGAACCGACTGACTGACATCACAGAAGGCCACCACCGGAAGACACCGCCAACAAGCCTCGGAACATCCGGGCGTGGCGAGATCGATACAACAAGGTCAATAAAGTGGTGTCCGACTGCCGACCCCTCGGCACTGGCACCAACCACTTGGAGCCAAGCTCCACCCTGATGAACTGGAGAGTTTTCATGGAAACTGGTGTATGGATCAGCCTGCTGGGCTACTTCGTACTCATGATCGCCATCGGCGTTTATGCGATGCAGAAGGCCACCTCGTCCTCCGAGGACTACATGCTGGGGGGCCGCGGCTTGAGCCCCAAGGTGGCCGCGCTGTCGGCGGGGGCCTCGGACATGAGCGGCTGGCTGCTGCTGGGCCTGCCGGGGGCCATGTTCGTGTCGGGCCTCGGCTCGGCCTGGATCGGCATCGGCCTGCTGGTGGGCGCCTTCTTCAACTGGACCCTGGTGGCGCCGCGTCTGCGTGAACAGACGGTCCACTACGGCAACGCGATCACCATCCCCGAGTTCCTGGCCAACCGCTTCCCGACCCGCGCCCTGTCGCTGCGCACCGTGTCGGCGGTCGTCATCGTGGTGTTCTTCGCGGTCTACACCGCCTCCGGCCTGGTGGCGGGCGGCAAGCTGTTTGAGAGCGCCTTCGCCGGGGTGTTCAACTTCGGCGGCATGAGTGACTACAGCGCCGGGGTCGTCATCACCCTGGGCATCGTGCTGGTCTACACCGTGATCGGTGGCTTCCTGGCCGTCAGCCTGACCGACTTCGTGCAGGGCTGCATCATGATGCTGGCGCTGGTGATCATGCCCGCCGTGGTGCTCTTCGGTGAGGGCGGCGGCGGCTTCGCCCAGGCCTCCCAGACGCTCAATGAGGTGGACCCCTCCCTGCTCACCTGGACCGAGGGCCTGACGATCGTCGGCTGGCTCTCCGCGGTGACCTGGGGCCTGGGCTACTTCGGCCAGCCGCACATCATCGTGCGCTTCATGGCCATCCGCAGCCTCAAGGAGGTTCCGGTGGCACGCAACATCGGCATGTCCTGGATGGCCATCTCGCTGATCGGCGCCGTGTCACTGGGCCTGTTCGGCCGCGCCTTCGCCGTGCGCAACGGCATGGATGTCGAGGACCCGGAGACCATCTTCATCATCCTCGCCGACCTGCTGTTCCACCCGCTGGTCACCGGCTTCCTGTATGCCGCGCTGCTGGCAGCGATCATGAGCACCATCTCCAGCCAGCTGCTGGTCTCCTCCTCGTCGCTGACCGAGGACTTCTACCGGCTCTTCCTGCGCAAGCAGGCTTCCGACAAGGAGACGGTGGCGATCGGTCGCCTGTGCGTGGTGCTGGTGGGCATCGTCGCCGTGATGATCGCCTCCAACCCCGACTCCCAGGTGCTGGGCCTGGTCAGTAACGCCTGGGCAGGCTTCGGCTCGGCCTTCGGCCCGCTGATCATCCTCTCGCTGATGTGGCGGCGCACCAACGGCGCCGGCGCCATCGCCGGCATGGTGGTCGGTGCCCTCACCGTGATGATCTGGATCTCGCTGGGCTGGAACGGCTCCTTCATGGGCGGACCCGGTGTCTACGAGATCATCCCCGGCTTCATCGCGGCCTGGGTGGCCATCATGGTGGTGAGCCTCGCCACCGCCGATGCCGGTGAATATCAGCATATCGAGCGCTAGGTCAGGGCAGGTTCCGCGCTGAACCAAGCAATGTCATGTGGCCCCGCACGCGGGGCCACTTGCAGGAGAGCAACCATGAACCACGCCAACCCGGGTCCCCAGCCGGTCGAGAACGCCCTGCGTACGCGTATCCGCGACCACTACTCTATTGATGAAGCCAGCGTGCTGAAGGGGCTGCTGGAGCAACTCCGACTCTCCGAGGAGGAGCGCCGCCGGATCGCCGAGGCCGGCGCGGGATACGTGGCCCGCGTACGCAAGGAGACCTCCCCCTCGATGATGGAGGCATTCCTGGCCGAATACGGCCTCTCCACCGCCGAGGGGGTCGGCCTGATGTGCCTGGCCGAGGCCCTGCTGCGGGTCCCCGATGCCGAGACCATCGACGACCTGATTCACGACAAGATCGAGCCGTCGGACTGGGGCGCCCACCTGGGCAAGTCCTCGTCATCGATGGTCAACGCCTCGACCTGGGCACTGATGCTGACCGGCAAGGTGCTCGACGACGATCCCAAGGGGCCGGTGCGTGCGCTGCGCGGCCTGGTGCGACGCATGGGCGAGCCCGTGGTACGCACCGCAGTGGGCCAGTCGATGCGCATCCTCGGCCGCCAGTTCGTGCTCGGCCAGACCATCGAGGAGGGCATGAAGAATGCCCGTGACCTCGAGAAGCAGGGTTACACCTACTCCTACGACATGCTCGGCGAGGCGGCTCGCACAGACGAGGACGCCCTGCGTTATCACCAGGCCTACGCCGCGGCGATCGCGGCAATCGCCAAGCAGGCCAAGGGCGACGTGCGTGGCAGCCCCGGCATCTCGGTCAAGCTCTCGGCGCTGCACCCGCGCTACGAGACCACCCACCGCGAGACCGTGATGGAGGTGCTGGTGCCGCGCGCCAAGGAGCTGGTGCAGCAGGCAGCGAAGGCCAACATCGGCTTCAACATCGACGCCGAGGAGCAGGACCGCCTGGACCTCTCGCTGGACGTGATCGAGGCGCTGATGGCCGACCCCAGCCTCGACGGCTGGGACGGCTTCGGGATCGTGGTGCAGGCCTACGGCCGCCGCGCCGCCCCGGTGATCGAGGCGCTCTACGACCTCGCCGAGCGCCACGACCGGCGCATCATGATACGCCTGGTCAAGGGCGCCTACTGGGACACCGAGATCAAGCTGGCCCAGGAGATGGGCGTCGAGACCTTCCCGGTCTTCACCCGCAAGGTCAACACCGACGTCAGCTACATGGCCTGTGCGCGGCTCCTGCTCGAGCGGCGGGACCGCATCTACCCGCAGTTCGCCACCCACAACGCCCACACCTGCGCCGCCATCGTGGCCATGGCGGGCGACGACAAGGACAGCTACGAGTTCCAGCGCCTGCACGGCATGGGCGAATCGCTGCACCAGATCGTCAAGGAGACCGAGGGGACCCACTGCCGCATCTACGCCCCGGTGGGCGCCCACCGCGACCTGCTCGCCTACCTGGTGCGTCGCCTGCTGGAGAACGGGGCCAACTCCTCGTTCGTCAACCAGGTGGTGGACGACTCGATCCCCCCGAGCGAGGTGGCCCGGGACCCGGTGGCCGGCCTGCTCGAGCTGGGCGACACCATTGCCAGCCCCATGATCCGCCAGCCCGGCGAGCTCTTCGCGCCTGACCGGAAGAACTCCCGTGGCTACCGCATCAATGAGCCCGCCTCCATCCTGCCGCTGCTGAAGGCCCGCGAGGCGTTCGCCGACACTACCTGGCGCGCCGGCCCCATGCTGGCCGGCAGCCCCGCGCCCCGGGGCGAGGCCCGTGATGCCCTCTCACCCGCCGACGGCACCCGGGTCGTCGGCCAGGTACATGAGGCCACGCCTGAGGAGGTGACGGCCGCCCTCGACGCCGCCGAGGCGGGCTTCCAGGAGTGGTCGGCGCGCCCCGTGGCCGACCGCGCCGAGGTACTGCGCCGTACCGCCGACCTCTACGAGGAGCACATCGCCGAGCTGACGGTGATCTGCACCCGCGAGGCGGGCAAGATGATGTTCGACGGCATCGCCGAGGTGCGCGAAGCGGTCGACTTCCTGCGCTACTACGCCAACGAGTGCGAGCGGCTGGAGACGGAGGAGCCCGGCAGCGCTCGGGGCACCTTCGTCTGCATCAGCCCCTGGAACTTCCCGTTGGCCATCTTCACCGGCCAGATCGCCGCGGCCCTGGCGGCCGGCAACGCGGTGCTCGCCAAGCCTGCCGAGCAGACCCCGCTGATCGCCGCGCGGGCCGTCGAGCTGATGCGCGAGGCGGGCCTGCCCGAGGCGGCGCTGCAGCTGCTGCCCGGCGATGGCCCGACCGTGGGCGCGCCGCTGACCAGCGATCCACGCATCGCTGGGGTCTGCTTCACCGGCTCCACCGAGGTGGCGCAGATCATCCACAAGACCCTGGCACAGAACGCCGGGCCGGATGCCATCCTGATCGCCGAGACCGGCGGCCTGAACGCCATGATCGTGGACTCCACGGCGCTGACCGAGCAGGCGGTGCGCGACATCCTGATCTCCTCCTTCCAGTCGGCCGGCCAGCGCTGCTCGGCGCTGCGCATGCTCTATGTTCAGGAGGAGGCGCGCGAGCGGCTGCTGCATATGCTCGACGGCGCCATGGACGCGCTGACCATCGGCGACCCCTGGAACACCGACACCGACGTCTCGCCGGTGATCGACGCCGAGGCCCAGGCCGACATCAGCGCCTACGTGGCGGAGAAGGAAAAGGCCGGCAATGTATTGAAAAAGCTGCCCGCGCCGGATGTCGGCACCTTCGTCACCCCCGCCGTGGTCGAGGTCAGCGGGATCGAGGACCTCGAGCGCGAGATCTTCGGCCCGGTGCTCCACGTGGCCACCTTCAAGGCGCGCGACATCGACAAGGTGGTGGACACCATCAACGACCGTGGCTACGGCCTCACCTTCGGCCTGCACACCCGCATCGACGACCGCGTGCAGCAGATCGTCGAGCGCATCCACGTGGGCAACATCTATGTCAATCGCAACCAGATCGGCGCCATCGTCGGCTCCCAGCCCTTCGGCGGCGAGGGGCTCTCGGGCACCGGCCCCAAGGCGGGCGGCCCGCTCTACGTCAACCGCTTCCGGCGTACCGCCCGGGAGGAGCGCCTCGCGGCGCCCGAGGGTGACGCCATCGGCAAGGAGGCGCTGCAGGCGGCGCTGGATGGCCTCGATGCGCGCAACTGGTCGGCGCGCCCCGATCGCGTGGAGGTGCTGCGTCGCGCCCTCTCCGGCAAGGGCGGGGTGATCCGCAAGGCGCTGGCCGAGACCGCGGCGCTGGACATGACGCCCCAGACGCTGCCCGGACCCACCGGGGAGAGCAACCGCCTGTCGATGTACCCGAAGGGCATGGTGCTGTGCCTCGGCCCGACCCTGGAGATCGCCATCGCCCAGGCGGTACAGGCACTCGGCTGCGGCTCCCCTGCGCTGGTGGTCGCCCCGGGGGCGAGCCAGGCGGTGGGGCCGCTGGTCGAGGCGGGAGCACCGGTCGCCGGCCTCGACGGCAGCGTGGCGGCCGAGACGCTGACCGAGCTTGCGGGCATCGCCAGCGTCGCCGCGGCCGGCACCAGCGACTGGACCCGCGAGCTGCGCCTGGCGCTGGCCGCGCGCGAAGGCGCCATCGTGCCGCTGGAGACCCAGGCCATCGCCCCGGAGCGCTACGTGGTGGAGCGTCACCTGTGCATCGACACCACCGCGGCGGGGGGCAACGCCAGTCTGCTGGCCACGGCCGAGTAGGCCAGGCAGGACGCGCGAGGGTATCCCCCTCGCGCCATCCCACCCACACCGTGCAGGCCCTCGCCTGCCCCTTCCCACCAGCGGGCCGCCCTCGGGCGGCCCGCTGCGTTTGCGGCGTTTTTCGGCGGGCCGGTCTACCCCGAGAGCGCCCGCCCCGCCAGCAGCAGGGTGAAGACGACCAGGGCCCCCAGCCGCCAGGCTGACGACGGCGCTCGCCTGGCCCTCTCCATCACCAGTGGGGCGGAAAAGGCCGCCCCCAGGGTGGCGGCACCCAGCAGCACCAGCGGCAACTTCAGCGGCATGGGCAGGGCACCGATCAGCTCGGGCTCGAACAGCAGCCATACCGCCAGGCCGGCGGCCAGCAGCAGTCCCACCAGGGTCAGTCGGCTCTCGTCCCGCGGGCTCGCGTCTCCCATCCCGGCGCCTCCATGGTTAGTCCCCCCGTAAGTGAAGCCGATAGCGGCGAGTTCGGCGACCTGTCGTCAGACGGAGACAATTCTCAGAACGTCGAATCCACGCCAAGGGTGGCCCCGCAGGTGGCAGTTCACCGCACTGCATCATTTCCTTGCGCTGGATCAACTCCCTCAGCGGGAAGCGCGGCTACACTGAACTTATCTTCCCTTGCGGCGTCGTGCCGCACCCGAGCCAGCAGGAGCCGAAACCATGCGCAAGAGTGCCCTCACCACCCTGATCGCGGCGAGCGTCGCCGCCGCTGCCGTCACCGCCAGCACCCAGGCCTTCGCTTACGGCGCCGGCGACTTCTTCACCCGTGTCGGCGTGGCCAAGGTCGAGCCCAAGAGCGATAACGGATCACTGGCGAATGGAGCATTGGAAGTTGATGTCCAGGACGATAGCGCCTTCGCCTTTACCCTGGGCTACCGCTTCACCGACAAGCTGGGCGTCGAGCTGCTGGCCGCCGAGCCCTTCGATCATGACATTGAACTGAACGGCGCCAACCTGGCCTCCACCGAGCATCTGCCGCCGACCCTGACCCTGCAGTACTACCCGCTGGGCGGCACCGACGCCTATGTGCAGCCCTATGCCGGCGTGGGCGTCAACTACACCAAGTTCTCCGACGAAGAAGTGCAAGGTAGCACCCTGGAGCTGGATGACTCCTGGGGTGCCGCCGGCCAGCTGGGCGTGGACCTGCTGATCGACGACAACTGGGCCCTCAACGGCGCGGTCTGGTATATGGATATCGACTCCGACGTCAAGGTGGGCGGTGCCGACGCCGGCAAGGTCGAGATCGACCCGGTGGTGGTGATGGGTGGCATCAGCTACCGCTTCTGATCCGCAGCCGACACCGAACGCAGCGGGGCCCGCCAATGGCGGGCCCCGCTGCGTTATGGTCCGGCTATCCGTCGAACCGGCCACCGGGTGGCCGGTTCAGTTCTCGGTGACCAGGCGGTCGATCTCCTCCACCGCCTGGCAGAGCAGCAGCCGGTCGCTGGCGCGCACCCCCTCCTGGGTGAGATAGGCCTCCAGCGCCGGGGCCACGTCACAGCGTGCCGGCAACGCGGCGCGCCGCTCCACCAGGGCGTCCAGGCGGGCGATAAACACGAAGCGCAGCCACTGGGGCAGCGCCATGGTATCGACGCAGAAGGGCTGCTGGCTGTCGAACGCCGCGGGGTCGGGCGTCTCCATGCGCCACAGGTTGGCAGCCTTCATGGTGGCCTCGAGCCGGCGCAGGGATTGGTCGAGTTCGTCGTGAACCGTCATCGGGGAAACTCCATGCGGGTGTGGGGCCATTATCCCGCCCCCGGCGGCGAGTGGCCACCCGCCGCACCGCTGTCCACTCCCCATTCACAGTTTCCGTGAACGGGGCTGTGGATAACCGCTGGAAAGAGTTCGCCAGCCCCGATGTCATGGGCGCCGGCGGCCGGCGGTCAAGATTTGACCATTGCCCCGGGATCCACGGCGAACCTGCTGACAGCCCATCGATGCCGCGGTAGAGTGCACGCTCTGACAAGCGGAGATGCCATGCAACCCATCCACACCCTTCACGATTTCTTCGTGCGCAGCGGTGCCGAGGTGCGGCTCTACCACCTTGGCCGGCGCGTGGAGCCCTGCGAGATGGCCACCCTGGCGGCCCTGGAGGATGACGCGGCGCCCTGGCCCGCCCCCTGGCAGGGCCAGGCCAGGCTGGGCCTGGTCTTCCGCCTGGGTGACATGCAGGACCCGCTGATCTGGTTCCTGGCGCTGCCCCTGGATGAACAGGGGCGCCTCGACCCGGCATCCCGCGATGCCTTCGTGCAGCGGCTGCTCGAGACCCTGGGGCGCAGCGTGGAGAGCGTCGGCCGCGAGGATGGCCAGGCGGTGGATAACCTGATGAAGGACAATCCCCTGGCATTCACCCCCTCGCTGCCCTTCCAGGCCATGCTGCACGCCCGCGCCAGTTGCGACCTGGGCCGTCCGGCCAGCCAGCACCTGGAGCCGGTGGAGGCCTACCTAAGCGGCCAGCAGGCCCTCGACTGGCAGGCACTCGGCCTCCAGGGGCTGGCCGACTTCGCGGTGCGCATGGGCGACGAGGAGCGCCGCCAGCTGGTCGCGCGGCTTCCCGACCTGCCCCACGCGGTACTGATCTCGCTGTGCTACTGCCTGGAGCATGTGGCCATCGATGGCGAGTTGGCCGCTGCTCTGCGCACCCGGGGCGAGGCGGCCGCCGAGGCCGGTGACGTGGAGGCCCTGTGTGCCTGTGTGCGCGCCGTCTCGGGAAGCGAGGCCGCCGGCGCCTGGTTCGACAGCCTGCTCGCCGATGCCCACGCCTGTGGTCCCGACCTGCTGGCGGCCATCGCCGCACGCGGCTGGCCCCTGCTCGAGGATGGCCAGCGGCTGCCGCGCTATCTGGAGCGCCTGGCCAGCTGCGAGCAGGCCGACTTCATGACAGTGGCCCGCGACCTGGCCCTGATTCCCAGGCTGCGACTGCCGGTGCTGATGACCCTGCGCGAGGCGCCCGCCGACTCGCCCATCGGCCGGCGGCTCGCGGCCCTGACGCGCTGAAGGCGAGAACGATCCATGACGATGATGAAGGAACTGCCGTATACCCCCAAGGCGGTGATCGGCCGCCGCGAGATGGTCGAGCTGCCGGAGATGCACCTCGTGCTGTGCGCCAAGGCGGATACCGGGGCACGCACCTCGGCGCTGCACGCCGAGGACATCGAATCCTTCGAGGAGGACGGCCACCTGTGGGTCAGCTTCACCACCCGCAGCGGGGGCCCCGAGACGCCGCCCCACGTCTTTCGCATGCACCTCCACGACCGCCGCAAGGTGCGCAGCTCCAACGGCCAGGAGGAGTGGCGCTACGTGATCCGCACGCCCATGCGCCTCGGCTCGCTGGAGTACCAGGTGGAGCTCTCTCTGACCGACCGTCGCAATATGCGCCACCCCATGCTGCTGGGCCGCCGCGCCCTACGCCGCCTGCTAGTGGCGCCCGGCGCCGCCTTCCTGCACGGCGAACCCTGAACCGACCGGCCCATCGTCCCGGAGCTACTCGATGCATATCGCGCTGCTGTCACGCAATCGCAACCTCTACTCCACGCGGCGCCTGGTGGAGGCCGCCGAGGCGCGCGGCCACACCGCCCGGGTGGTCGACACCCTGCGCTGCTACATGAGCATCGCCGCCCACAACCCCTCGATCCACTACAAGGGGGAGGAGCTGGAGCCCTTCGACGCGGTGGTGCCGCGTATCGGTGCCTCGGTGACCTTCTACGGCTGTGCGGTGCTGCGTCAGTTCGAGATGATGGGCACCTATGTGCTCAACGATAACGTCTCGATCACCCGCTCCCGGGACAAGCTGCGCTCGCTGCAGCTGCTGTCGCGCAAGGGCCTGGGCCTGCCGATCACCGGTTTCGCCCACTCCCCCGACGATATCCCCGACCTGATCACCATGGTCAAGGGCGCCCCGCTGGTCATCAAGCTGCTCGAGGGCACCCAGGGCATCGGCGTGGTGCTGGCCGAGACCAATCAGGCGGCGGAGAGCGTGATCCAGGCCTTCATGGGCATGAAGGCCAATATCATGGTCCAGGAGTACATCAAGGAGGCCCGCGGCGCCGATATCCGCTGCTTCGTGATCGGCGACAAGGTGGTGGCGGCCATGAAGCGCCAGGCCGCCGATGGCGAGTTCCGCTCCAACCTGCACCGCGGCGGCACCGCCAGCGTGATCCGCATCACGCCGGAAGAGCGCTCCACGGCGATCCGCGCCGCCAAGGCCATGGGCCTGAGGGTGGCCGGCGTCGACCTGCTGCGTGCCAATCACGGCCCGGTGATCATGGAGGTCAACTCCTCGCCAGGGCTGCAGGGGATCGAGACGGCCACCGGCAAGGATATCGCCGGGTTGATCATCGAACACCTGGAGAAGAATGCCGCCCCGGCCCGCAAGACACCGCCTAAGCCCAAGGGGTAATTGCCAGTTGTGCACAGGCCAGGCCCAATGGGCATCGCGGATTCCACACTTATTCCAGTCCGGGGGTAGCAAAACAGTGTTTCCCCGGCCACAATCTGCGTCACCAAAGGGGGTGACCGCTCATGTTTCTCGACAATCGCCAGGTGGCGATGGACAGCGTGCTGGAAGCGCTGGCCGATAGCATCGACTACTTTCAGGACAATCTGGAGCGCCTGCGCCCATCGCTGCGCGACGCCCTCAAGCCGCACTATGAGGCGCGCAGCCAGTCGATGCGCGAGTTGCAGGAGCTCGCCCGGGAGCATCTCAACATGCTGCCCCGGGACGCCGACGTCGAGCGCGACGATTACATGTGGCTGTGGAGCCGGCTGAAGAGCTTCGTCGGCAACGAGAGCCAGGTGGTGATCGGGGAACTGCTGGAGCAGGAACGCGTGCTGATGCAGGCACTCTCCAACCTGATGACCCACCCCCTGCCCGATGCCCTGGAGCCAAAGGTAGAGGAGTGCTGGAAGGGCTGCCGGGCGCTGATCCGCGAGCTCTACACGCTGCAGAAGAGCCGCCCCAAGCGGCGCTGAGCACTCTTGTCCGAATGGCGCTGAAGGCTTATGTCCGAGTGACGCTGAAGGCTTATGTTCGAGTGACGCTGAAGGCTTATTCCCGAATGGCGCTGAAGGCTCTGGGTGACACCTAGGGCTGCTGATCAGCGCCGCTCTGCTGGCGGTCCCGGCGTATCGTCGGCCCAGCCCTGCGGTGGCAGACGCTGCGGCACGATCACCAGCGGCTCTCTAGGGCCCAGGAAGTGGGGCTCACGCCCCCACAGGTAGAGATCCCCCAGGGTGGCCAGGCGCGCCACCCACTCCCGCGCCGCCAGCCGCCACTGGCCCCTCACCTCCCGTGTCGATACCGCGCAGCCCTGGGCCTCGATGCCCAGCGCCTCGGCGATGAACAGCGCCCGGGGCAGGTGCCAGGCCTGGGTGACCAGCAGTGCACGCTCCACGCCGAATACCTGGCGGGCTCGGGCCAGGGTATCGAAGGTACTGAAACCGGCGTAGTCCAGCGTCATGGCGGTTTCGGGCACCTCGCGGCCGCGCAGGTCGCGCCACATGGTGATGGGTTCGTTGTAGGAGAGGGTGCGGTTGTCGCCGGAGAGCAGCAGGTGGTCGACGCGGCCCAGGCTCAGCAGCTGCGCCGCGGCGCTCATGCGCGCCTCGAAGTAGGGATTGCGGACCCCGCTGCGGGTCCAGTGTGAGGTGCCAAAGACGATGCCCACCCGTTCGGCACGGCACATCGGCAGATCATGCTCGATACGCTCACGGGTCTCTCCCAGCACCCAGAGGTTGGCGAGCAGCAACAGCAGAGCCGCCAGCAGCACCGCCGTGCCCAGCGCCATCAGGATGGCCCGGAGGGCCCGCCATGCTGCCAACTTCATCGGCATCTCCTGTACCCCCTGCGTGCGGCACGTCCCGGTCGATCTCCCCGAGGTGCCGCGAGCACAGGCCGCTAGAACATGCCGAGCTCGAGCTTGGCCTCGTCGCTCATCATCTCACGGCTCCAGGGCGGATCGAAGACGATCTCGGTGTGTACCTTGCTGATCTGCGGGGCACCGAGGATCTTGTTGCGCGCTTCGGCGGCGATCACGTCGCCCATGCCGCAGCCCGGCGCGGTGAGCGTCATGCGGATGGTGACGATGCGCTCGCCGCTGATCAGCCGCTCGAGGCGACAGCCGTAGACCAGCCCCAGGTCGACGATATTGACCGGGATCTCCGGGTCGAAACAGGTGCGCAGCTGGTCCCACACGAACTGCTCGATCTCCTCGTCGGAGGCGTCCTCGGGCAGGGTCGGGCGCGGCAGCGCCTCCAGGCCCAGGGCGTCGAGGTTGGCGCCCTCGATCAGGTAGAGGCGCCCCTCGAAGCCGACACTGACCGTGCTGCCCTTGGCCTGCATCACGCTGACCACGCTGTCCTCGGCGAGGGTCACGGTCTTGCCGAAGGGGATGGAGATCACCTCCACGTCGCGCTGCAAGGGCAGTTCCTGCCCCTTGTGGAGGCTCGCTATCTGCTCGATATCGCTCATGGCGTTCCTTTATCTGGCGGATTCCCTGTCCGACCGGGGCTTACCTGACCATGCCGATGACGCGTTCCAGGGCCTCGGCGAAGACGTCGATCTCTTCCAGGGTGTTGTAGGCGGCGAACGATGCCCGGCAGGTGGCGTCCACGCCGAAGTGGGCGAGCAGCGGCTGGGCACAGTGGTGACCGGTACGGATCGCCACCCCGAGCTGGTCGATCAGCAGACCGATATCCTGGGCATGGGCGCCGTCGACCACGAACGACAGCACCCCGGCCTTGTCCGGGGCGGTGCCCAGGATGCGCAGGCCATCGATGTGCAGGACCCGCTCGGTGGCGTGGGCCAGCAGCCGGCCCTCCCAGGCGCCGATGGCGTCGAGACCGACGCCGGCGACCCACTTCAGCGCCTCGCCCAGGGCGATCACTTCGGCGATGGCCGGGGTGCCGGCCTCGAACTTGTGGGGAAGCCCGGCGAAGGTGGTGCCGGCCTCGAAGGAGACCGTGGCGATCATCTCGCCACCGCCCTGCCAGGGCGGCATCGCCTCGAGCAGCTCGGCCTTGCCGTAGAGCACGCCGACACCGGTGGGGCCGTAGACCTTGTGCCCGGAGAAGGCATAGAAGTCGGCATCGATGTCGCGCACATCCACCGCCTGGTGGGGCGTGGCCTGGGCGCCGTCGACCAGGATCAGCGCGCCGTGGGCATGGGCGATCGCCGCCATCGCCTTGACCGGGTTGACCGTGCCGAAGGCGTTGGAGACATGGTTCACCGCCACCAGCCGGGTGCGCTCGGTGAAGAGCTCGCGGTAGGCGTCGAGGTCGAGAACGCCGCGCTCGTCCACCGGGATCACCTTGATGGTGAAGCCGAGCTCGGCGGCCAGCAGCTGCCAGGGCACGATATTGGAGTGGTGCTCGAGGCGCGAGATCAGCACCTCGTCGCCGGCCTTGAGGTTGGCGCGCCCCCAGCTGTTGGCCACCAGATTGATCGCCTCGGTGGTGCCGCGGGTGAAGATGATCTCGCGGGTCTCGGCTGCGTTCAGGAAACCGCGCACCGTCTCCCGGGTGCACTCGAAGGCCGCCGTGGCCTCGTCTGCCAGGGTATGCAGCCCGCGGTGAATATTGGCGTTGTAGCCGCCATAGTAGGCGTCGAACGCCGCGATCACCTGGCGCGGGGTCTGGCTGGTCGCCGCGTTGTCGAGATAGACCAGCGGCCTGCCATGCACCTGGCGGGAGAGGATCGGGAAGTCCGCGCGGATCGCCGCGACATCGAGACTCGGCATCGCCGCGGCACGGGTGGCCAGGTCGTTCATGGCAGGCTCCTCCTCATGGGCTCTCGGTTATTCATCACCCATGGCCACGGCGGCTTCCACCAGCCCGGCCAGGTTGAAGCGCTCGGGCAGCTTGCCGGCCACGGCGAGCTCCACACGCTCGGCGATGGCATCCAGGTTCACCTCCTCCAGCACCTCGCCGGCGAAGGCCAGGGTCAGCAGCCCGCGGGCGGTCTGGCGGTCGATGCCGCGGCTGCGCAGGGCATAGATCGCCTCCTCGTCGAGCTGGCCGGTGGTGGTGCCGTGGGAGCACTTGACGTCATCGGCGTAGATCTCGAGCTCCGGCTTGGCATCGATCTCGGCACGGTCGGAGAGCAGCAGGTTGGCGTTGCTCTGGAAGCCCTCGATCTTCTGGCTGTCACGCTTGACCACCACCTTGCCGTTGAACACGCCGTGGGCGCGGTCATCGAGGATGCCCTTGTAGTTCTCGTTGGAGAAGGTGTGGGGCGCGTTGTGGTTGGCCAGGGTGTGGCTGTCCACGTGCTGACGTCCCTGGCCGTAGAACAGGCCATAGAAGTCGCAGGTGGCGTTCTCGCCATTCAGCTCGCTGATCAGGTCGGTGCGCACCAGGGCGCCACCCAGGTTCAGGTTGAACGAGGTGTAGCGGCTGTCGCGGGCCTGCTCGACGTGGATCGAGGCCACATGCAGGTCGGCAAGCGGGGCCTCCTGCAGCTTGTAGTGGGTCAGGATGGCGTTGCGCTCGAGGATGATCTCCTCCACCAGATTGGTGAAGTTGGCGGCCTCTTCCTCGCCCACGTGGTGCTCGACCAGGGTCGCCTGGCTGCGCCCACCGGCCTGGACCAGGATGCGCGGATGGCTCATCACCGGCTGCGCTCCGTTCCTGGAGAGGAACTGCAGGATGATCGGCTTCTCGACCACCGTGCCCGGCGCCAGGCGCAGCACGGCGCCCTCCTCCATGAAGGCGGTATTGAGCGCCGAGAAGGGCGAGAACTCGACCCCGGTGAGGCGTCCCAGCGGACCACCCACCGCCTCGTGATTCTCCTCCAGGGCCGCCGAGAGCGGCACCAGGCTGACACCCGCCGGCAGGTCGTCGAGCCGCGACAGGGCCGGGGCGAAGACGCCGTCGACGAAGGTCAGCCGGTGCGCATCGATGGGCAGGGTCAGGGCCGCCGCGCCCGCCTGGGAGAACTCGGCATCCTCGGCCAGGGCGAAGTCGCCCCGGGCGATGGCGCGCACGTCGGTGTACTTCCACGCCTCGTCGCGGCGGGTGGGGAAGCCCATCGCCTCGAAGCGGGCCGCACCGGCCTGGCGCCGGGCCGCGATCCAGGTCGGCTCCTGGCCCCGAGTCTCGAGGCGGCCGGCGCGGAACTCGGCCAGGCGGTCGAGAAAACGCTGTGTCTCTTCACTCATGCGGCAGACTCCTCCAGCACCCAGTCATAGCCACGGGATTCGAGTTCGCGTGCCAGTTCCGCGTCGCCGCTCTTGGCGATGCGACCATCGATCAGCACGTGGACATGATCGGGCACGATATAGTCGAGCAGGCGCTGATAGTGGGTCACCAGCAGGATGCCGCGGTCCTCGGCGCGCAGGCTGTTGACCCCATCGGCCACCACGCGCAGCGCATCGATATCGAGGCCGGAGTCGATCTCGTCGAGCATGGCGAGCTTCGGCTGCAGCACCAGCATCTGCAGGATCTCGTTGCGCTTCTTCTCACCGCCGGAGAAGCCCTCGTTGACGGAGCGCTGCAGGAAGCTGGCGTCCATCTGCATCTCGGCGATCTTCTCCTTGATCAGCTTGAGGAACTCCGGGGCAGGCATCTCGCCCTCGCCACGGGCCGCGCGCTGGGCGTTGAGTGCCGACTTGAGCAGGTAGATGTTCTTCACCCCGGGAATCTCGACAGGGTGCTGGAAGCCCAGCAGCAGGCCCGCCTGGGCACGCTCCTCGACCTCCATCTCCAGCACGTCCTGGCCCTCGAAGGTGATGGAGCCGGAGGTGACCTCATACCCCTCCTTGCCGGCGATCACCGAGGAGAGGGTCGACTTGCCGGCCCCGTTGGGGCCCATGATGGCATGCACCTCACCGGCGTTGATGGTCAGGGAAAGGCCCTTGAGGATTTCCTTGCCCTCGACCGTGACGTGCAGATCCTTGACTTCGAGCATCGTGAATACCTTTTGATTCGAGAAAGCGATTGGCAACAGGGTGATCAGCCGACGGAGCCTTCGAGAGTGACGCTGAGCAGCGCCTCGGCCTCGACGGCAAACTCCATGGGCAGCTCCTGGAAGACGTCCTTGCAGAAGCCGTTGACGATCATGCTCACCGCGTCCTCCTCGGTGATGCCGCGGCTCTGGCAGTAGAAGAGCTGGTCCTCGCCGATCTTGGAGGTGGTGGCCTCGTGCTCCACGGTGGCGGTGCTGTTGCCGATCTCCTGATAAGGGAAGGTGTGGGCGCCGCACTTGTCGCCGATCAGCAGGGAGTCGCACTGGGTGAAGTTGCGCGCCCCCTTGGCCCGCGGGCCGATCTTCACCAGGCCACGGTAGGACTGGTTGCTGCGCCCGGCGGAGATCCCCTTGGAGATGATGCTGGAGCGGCTGCCTTCGCCGATATGGATCATCTTGGTCCCGGTATCTGCCTGCTGGCGACCGTTGGTCACCGCCACCGAGTAGAACTCGCCCTTGCTGTCCTTGCCGCGCAGCACACAGGAGGGATACTTCCAGGTGATGGCGGAGCCGGTCTCGACCTGGGTCCAGCTGATCCGCGAGCGATCGCCACGGCAGTCGCCACGCTTGGTGACGAAGTTGTAGATGCCGCCCTTGCCATCCTCGTCGCCGGGATACCAGTTCTGCACGGTGGAGTACTTGATGTAGGCGTCGTCCAGCGCCACCAGCTCGACCACCGCGGCGTGCAGCTGGTTCTCGTCACGCATCGGCGCGGTGCAACCCTCCAGGTAGGAGACCTGGGCGCCCTCCTCGCAGATGATCAGGGTGCGCTCGAACTGGCCGGTGTTCTCGGCGTTGATACGGAAATAGGTGGAGAGCTCCATGGGGCAGGTCACGCCCTTGGGCACGAAGACGAAGGAGCCGTCGGTAAACACCGCGGAGTTGAGGGCCGCGAAGTAGTTGTCGGTCTGGGGTACCACACTGCCCAGGTACTGCTTGACCAGCTCCGGGTACTCCTTCACCGCCTCGGAGATGGAGCAGAAGATCACCCCGGCCTCGGCCAGCTTCTCCTTGAAGGTGGTGGTCACCGAGACGGAATCGAACACCGCGTCCACCGCCACGCCGGCAAGGGCGGCGCGCTCGTGCAGCGGGATGCCCAGCTTCTC
The DNA here is from genome assembly GCF_021282295.1 of Halomonas sp. G15. NCBI lineage: Bacteria > Pseudomonadati > Pseudomonadota > Gammaproteobacteria > Oceanospirillales > Halomonadaceae > Halomonas > Halomonas sp. G15. The sequence goes on from NZ_JAJSPA010000009.1 coordinate 97,048, forward strand.
GTAGGTCTCGAGCAGCTTGGGGTCCACCTCGTCGAGGCTCTGGGGACGATCCTCCGGGCGCTTGGGGGCGCTGAAGTAGGAGATCGCCTGGTAGTCGATGGGCGGATAGTCGAGGTGCGCCCAGGAGGGTGGCGTCATCTTCAACCACTTGCGATAGGCGTCCAGGCGCCACTCCAGCATCCACTCCGGCTCGCCCTTCTTGTTCGAGATGAAGGCGATCACGTCCTCGTCGAGGCCGGGCGGTAGCGTGTCGCTCTCGATGTCGGTCACGAACCCTTCCTTGTAGTCGCGACGGACCAGCTGTTCCATTTCCTGACTTGCCATGATCTCTCCCCTCCCGGGCGGTTGGGCCGGCGAGACGGGCTCGCCGATTGAATCCGATAAAACTTGAGTGGCTCAGGCCGTGTCGGCGGCCAGGCTCACGCTCTGGATGGGCAGCTGCACCGGCAGCTTGATCGGCGAGGCGCTGGCCAGATGGGCCAGGGTCACGCTGCCGAGCAGGGTACGCACCCCCAGCGAAACGCGCTGCCAGTTGTCGGCCACGCCGCAGGTAGCGGCCAGGTCACAGTCGCCCTCGGCATGACTGCATTCGGTCATCGCCACCGGCCCCTCGATGGCGGTGATGATGTCGATGGCGGTGATCTCGGAGGCGGGCCGCGCCAGGGAGTATCCCCCCTGGGCACCGCGCCGCGACTCCAGCAACCCCGCCTTGACCAGCATCTTCAGCGTCTTGCTGACGGTGGGATGCGGAAGCTGGACCGCTTCGGCGAGTTCGGCCGCCGCCTGGGGCTGCTCGGGATGACGGGCAATCTGGGCCATCACAACGGCGGCATAGTCGGTCAGCCGCGAGAGCTTGAGCATGACGAGCCTCCTGTCAGCGAGCGGCCCGGCGGAATACCGTGCCTCGATTGCGGACCATTTTAGTCCTGTATGAATTCGATGTGAAGCCCGCAAGACGGTTTCCCTGCCAGAGGGGCAGCTTTACAGCACGATAGGCACCATTCGCATCAAGAACGTCTATCGTTCTCATTGTTGCCCGCTATCGCAACCCTTGCCCCGAGCCTGCTCATGCCTTCTTCACGAACTCGGACTTCAGCTTCATGGGGCCGACCCCGTCGACCTTGCAGTCGATATCGTGGTCGCCCTCCACCAGGCGGATATTCTTGACCTTGGTGCCCACCTTCACCACCAGGGAGGAGCCCTTGACCTTGAGGTCCTTGATCACGGTCACGCTGTCGCCATCGGCCAGGGGGTTGCCGTTGGCATCGCGTACGTGGAGGGTGTCGTCGCTCTCGACGTTCGCTTCCCCGGACCACTCGTGGCCGCACTCCGGGCAGACATACTGGATGCCGTCCTCATAGGTATAGGGGGAAGAGCAGGCGGGACAGACGGGCAGATCGCTCATGGCGGGCTCCTGACGGGGTGACGGAAAGCCGCCAAGCGTACACCGCGGCGACACGGGTCTCCAGCGGACACATGACGGCCGCGGCCCGGCCTGGCAGGATTGACGCTCTTGATCGACGAGAAGGAAGCAGCATGCAGGAGGGCCCGACCACGGTATTCGGTGGCACCGGTTTCCTCGGCCGCGCCATCGTGCGCGAGCTGGTGGAGGCCGGCCGGGCGGTACGCATCGCCGCGCGCCACCCGCGCCTGCCCGACTGGCGCGAGCCCGGAGACCGCATCGAGAGCGTGGCGTGCGATATTCGCGACGAGAGTCAGGTGGCCGCCGCCCTGGCAGGCAGCGTCGCCGCGATCAATGCGGTAGGCCTCTACGTGGAGCGGCGCCGGGCGGGGCTGACCTTCACCACGATCCACGCGGAGGGGGCCGACCGACTGGCCAGGCTCGCCCGGGAGGCCAGCATCGCGCGACTGGTGCATGTCTCGGGCATCGGCACCAGCGCCGACTCCCCTTCCGCCTATGTGCGCGCCCGCGCCGCCGGCGAGGACGCCGTGCTCGAGGCGCTGCCCAAGGCGATCCTGCTGCGCCCCTCGGTGCTGTTCGGCCCCGATGACGCCCTGCTGGCCAACCTCGCCCGGCTGGTACGCCTGCCGCTGGTGCCGCTGTTCGGGCGAGGCGCCACCCGGCTGCAGCCGGTGCATGTGGACGACGTGGCCCGCGCCGCGGTGCGCCTGAGCGGCTCTCGCCCGGTGGCGCGCCGACTCTTCGAGCTGGGTGGCCCCGAGATCCTCAGCTACCGCGAACTGGTCCAGCGGGTGGCGGCGCAGCTGGAGCGTCATCCGCGGCTGGTGCCGCTGCCCTTCCTCGCCTGGCGCCTGGCCGCCGCCCTGCTCTCACCGCTACCCTCGCCGCCGCTGACCCGGGACCAGGTGCTGCTGATGCACCGCGACAACCTGGCCGACCCGGACGCTGGGGGCTTCGCCGACCTCGGCATCGTGCCGCGCACCCTGCATGACAGCCTGCCGCGCTGCCTGCCCGAAAACTGACGGGCCCGTGGATGACGCAATATGCGTCCCCGTCGGACAGCGCGCCGCCTGGCCGGCTATGCTGGGGAGGCGGGCCCACCTCCAGTAGGGCCTCGACCATCAGGGAGCCCCAGCCGTGAGCGACCAGAATCGGGTGATCGCCTTCTATGACGAGCGCATGCTGGCCCACGAGCCGGATATCGAGGCGCCATTTCTCCCGGGACGCATGGACACGCGAATCCGCTCGCTGCTGTCGGGTCTCGGGGTGCCCTGGAAGTACCCGGAACACCCCGCCAGATTGACTGCCATCCGCCACTTCCTCGAGCTCGAGCCGGTCCCCGGGGTGACCTTCGAGGCGGGCGTGGCCGCGACGCGCGAACAGCTGGCACGGGTCCACACCCTCTCCTATCTCGACAGCATCTTCCAGCTGCGCGGCAAGAGCGCCTGGCTGGACGTGGACACCACGGCGGTGTCACCCGGCAGCGTCGAAGCGGCCGAGGTGGCCGCCGGCACGGCGATCGCGGCAGTGGAGGCGGTGATCGAGGGACGCGCGGAGAGCAGCTTCGCCCTGGTGAGGCCCCCGGGCCATCACGCCGAGCCGGTTCGCGCCCGGGGCTTCTGCCTGTTCAACAACGTGGCGGTAGCCGCCGCCCATGCCCAGGCGATACTGGGCTGCGAGCGAGTGATGATCGTCGACTGGGATGCCCACCACGGCAACGGTACCCAGGACATCTTCTGGGCCGATCCCGACGTGCTGCTCTTCGACATCCACCGCGGCGCACCCTTCTACCCCGGCACTGGCAGCCTGGAGGAGGTCGGGGTAGGCCTCGGTGATGGAACCAACGTCAACGTGCCGCTGCCGGCCGATGCCGGTGACGCCGCCTACCTCAAGGCGTTCCGCGAGATCCTGGTTCCCGCGGCGAAGTGGTTTCGGCCCGACCTGATTCTGGTGTCCGCGGGCTTCGATCCCCACAGCCATGACCTGGCCTTGAATGTTTCCTATGACGGCTTTGCCGCCATGACCGGCATCCTCCAGGCCCTGGCCCGGGAGCAGTGCGGAGGTCGACTGGTCTTTGTGCTGGAGGGGGGCTACAACCTCATCTCCCTGTCACGCGGGGTCAGCGCGGTGCTGCGCGTGCTGGCCGGAGAGGCGCCGCCGGAGCCCGGGCAGCGCGGGATAGCCGAAGTGGAAGCCGCCGCTGCCTTCCATCGCGGCGCCTTCCTGAGTCCAGCCTCGGACTGAGTAGGAAGTAAGGAAGGAAGGCCGAGCTCTTGGGGAGCGGGGCGCCCCTTCAAGGCTGACTATGGTCCGGGGAGCAGGCGGTCTCAGTCGCCCAGTGCCGCCAGGCGATCCGCCTGGACCACCTCGATCCAGTAGCCGTCGACGTCCTTCACGAAGACCACGTTCTTCATCTTGCCCTGGTCGGAGCGCTTGACGAACTCGACGTCATTGGCGTCGAACCACGCCTCGGCGGACTCGAGGTCGGGCACGCTGAAGCAGATGTGGCCAAAGCCCTGAGGCTCGGCATTGCCGTCGTGATAGATGCGCCCATCCTGGTTCTCGGTGCCCCAGTTGTGGGTCAGCTCCAGCAGGCCACGCTGGCTGAAGGTCCAGACGGTGCGCTCGCCGCTCTCCTCCGGTACCGACTCGCCGGCTTCCGGGCGGGCCAGGAAGTAGAGCGAGAACTGCATCTCTTCGAAGTCGAGGCGGCGCATGACGCGCATGCCGAACACCCGAGTATAGAAGGCCAGCGCCTTCTCGGGGTCTTTGATCCGCAGCATGGTGTGGTTGAGGCGGAAGCCATCGGAGTCAGGGGTGGGGGGCTTTACTCCGGGGTGTTGTTCGCCGGTGAAACTCATGGGATCTCCTTGCCGTGTTGCTCGAAATCGAGCTGCCAATAGGAAGTTTTCTGTGAAAAGCCGCCCCCGGCCAAGGCCGGGGACGAAGGAATCAGACAGCGCCGCGCTGCATCAACTCCCCGATATGCTCCGCCTGACGGATCGCCAGGGAGACAATGGTCAGGGTCGGGTTCTCCGCCGCCGAGGTGGTGAACTGACTGCCGTCCGATATGAACAGATTGGGGATCTCGTGAGCTTGGCCAAATCCGTTGCAGACGCCGTCCTCGGGGCGCTCGCTCATCCGGCAGGTGCCCAGGTTATGGGTCGAGGGGTAAGGTGGCACCTCGTAGATGTCCCGAGCCCCCACCGAGCGGTATAGCTCGGCCCCCTGGCGGTAGCCGTGCTCGCGCATGGCAATGTCATTGGGATGATCGTCGTAATGTACGTTGGCCACCGGAAGGCCGTAGCGGTCTGTGACGTCAGAGTTTAGGGTTACGCGGTTGCTCTCCTGAGGCAGGTCCTCACCTACCAGCCACATGCCGGCCATGTTCTCATACTGGTCGAGCGCGCCGGTGAAGCGCGGTCCCCAGGCACCGGGGTCGAAGAAGGCCGCCATAAACGGAAGACCCAGCGACAGTGTTTCCATTTCGTAGCCGCCCACGAATCCCCGCTCAGGATCGTGTCGTGACTCATCGGCGATGATGCCGGCCATGGTGGTACCGCGATACATGTGCACGGGCTCGTCGAAGGTGGCGTAGACCGAGCCAGTCATGTGGCGCATGTAGTTGCGTCCCACCTGGCCGGAGCCGTTGGCAAGTCCCTCGGGGAACATCGTGCTCGCCGAGTTGAGCAGCAGGCGCGGCGTTTCGATGGAGTTGCCGGCCACTGCCACCAACCGCGCCTTCTGCCGCTGCTCGTTGCCGTCGGCATCGAAGTAGACCACCGCCGTGACCTTGCCGCTATCATCGTGCTCGATGCGTGCCACATGGGACTCGGGACGAAGCTCCAGGTGGCCGGTCGCAATCCCTTCTGGCAGTTCGGTATAGAGAGTCGACCACTTGGCGCCGGTTTTGCAGCCCTGGAAACAGAAGCCCCGCTGTTGGCAGGCAGCACGTCCATCGCGGGGCGCGCTGTTGATGGCCATGTGCCCGGTGTTGCATGAGTAGCCTAGGTTCTTCGCTCCGTTGTACATCACCTTGAAGTTGTTGTTGCCAGGCAGCCCCTTGTTGTCGTTAGTGCGGGTCACCCCCATGCGCTGTTCAGCACGGTCATAATAGGGTGCCAGGTCGTCGTAGGTGAGTGGCCAGTCGAGCAGGTTGGCCCCCGCGACGTCCCCATAGGTCGAGAGAGCCGCAAATTCATGAGGCTGGAAGCGCAAGCTCGCGCCTGCCCAGTGAACCGTGGTCCCACCCACTGCCTTGACGATCCAGGCCGGCAGGTTCGGAAAGTCCTTGGCGAGTCGCCAACTGCCAGAGGTGGTGCGCGTGTCGAGCCATGCGAGCTGAGCAAAGGAAGCCCACTCGTCGGCCAGGAAGTCGGCCGTGGTGTGCAGGGCGCCAGCCTCCAAGACCACCACATTGATGCCCTGCTGAGCCAGTTCGTTGGCCAGGGTGCCTCCCCCAGCCCCGGACCCGATCACGACAACGACGCTGTCATCGTCATGGGCAAAGGTCTTCTGGTTATCGGTCATTGCCATCTTGGCGTCTCCACATGCGTTGTTGTTCTGGTCCGCGTCAGGCCGTCGGTTCCTCGAAGGGCAGATAGCCACCCTGGGGCTGCGGTGGATCAGGCAGCCAGGTGAGATCATTGAACCCTTTGGTCAGGTAGCCACCATCGCCCTCAGCCCCCTGATAACCGAAGTGGGCGAAAGCCAGGGGATTGTCGTAGAGAGAAACCACGGCATCGCCACGGATGGTCTCGAAGAAGGGTGTACCGGCCAAGGGAGCCAGGTGCTTATAGTGGACCCTGAAATCAAGACACTGGTTTAAGATATGCCGAGGCCGATTTCGAAGGGACCAGAGATGTCGAAACAGAAACGTAACACCCACTCACCGGAGCTGAAGGCCAAGGTCGCCCTGGAG